>NZ_CP013341.1:1804265-2104976 GCF_001455205.1 Nitrosomonas ureae | reverse complement strand
GTAGCCACCGTCGAGGATGAAAGCTTAAAAAAAGAAATTGACCGTTTGGAAAAAATAATTGCAGAGAAGGACAAAATAATACGAGATCAGCAGGTTAAACAAAATACTCAAGCGCAAACATTGCAGGAGGTCAATAAAGAGGCGGTCCGTACTCAGGTTAAATTACATCGGTTAGCTACCAAATCCAGCACCGCTTCTGCCATAGCGGAAACTGAAGTAAGCCTAGAGCGCCTGAAACAAGCTCAAATTCCAGCAGCCGATCAAATCCTGCGAGTACAAGCACATCATCTCGTTGAAACGGCCTCGGTCCTTTTTACCCAGGATCAATTTGCTGCAGCCATGAATTACATCGCACAAGCAAAACAGTTGATCGATTTGATCACTCATCCCAGTCGCAAGAAAACAGTCGATGATAACAATTCGTTTTTTGAATTTAATACACCGATACAATTGCACACAAAAACGAATGTCAATATACGCACGGCTCCCAATGCCAATGCCAAAATAATCACCCTGCTGAAAAAAGATACCAAAGTATCAGCAAATGCTAGCCTGGGTTCCTGGTTAAGAGTGCAGCATGACCAGAATCAAGGATGGGTTTTTAACACAGGGCTAGAAGCAAGAGGAAACAACACGCCGTAGCGTCAACTGTGTTGCTGCTTTACTTTCGGTATAGGCGCTACACAGTGGACTTGATTACGCCCGGAGCGCTTGGCTTGGTACAACGCGCTATCCACCCGGGCTAGTAGCGTAGTCAAAGATATATCTTCCGGTTCACTTTGAATAATCCCGATACTCAGCGTAACTCTGAGCGTTTTATTGAGCGAACTGCAATGCACATTCGCAACTTGTGCACGTATCCGCTCCGCGGTTTTCATCGCTTCATTTACAGCGGTTTCAGTCAGAATGATGATGAACTCATCACCCCCATAACGGGCGGCGAAATCAACGTTGCGAATTGATTGTGAGATTTTTTTCGCTACCGCAGCGATAACCTCATCACCTGCTACGTGTCCGAGGTTATCATTAAAAGTCTTAAAATGATCAACGTCGATCATCAGTACAGCGAAAGGACGTTTATTCCGTTCATATCGAGCCAGCTGATCGCTAATGATCACATTCAGTTTATTACGGTTATAAAGCCCCGTTAAACTATCGGTAACCGATAGCGTTTCCAATAAGTGATTTTTCTTCTGCATGGCATCACTGGCAGCAGTAATTTCTATCTGATTCTGCCGCAGCTTATCAGTCATCTGATTAAATCTTTGGGTAAGTTGGCCTACTTCATCACGTTGCGAATTGATTAATTCGACGTTAAGATCACCTTCCACAATCTTCTCTGTGGCGTTAATCAGTTTTTGCAAAGGAGCCACAAT
The DNA here is from genome assembly GCF_001455205.1 of Nitrosomonas ureae. Lineage (NCBI taxonomy): Bacteria > Pseudomonadati > Pseudomonadota > Betaproteobacteria > Nitrosomonadales > Nitrosomonadaceae > Nitrosomonas > Nitrosomonas ureae. The sequence continues at coordinate 2,103,600 of NZ_CP013341.1, read as the reverse complement.
GGCATGGCTCATCCGTAATGCAATGGCTGTCACCAGAAAAATAATGATACTGATCAGGCCAGCAAACAAATTACGTTGCTGTTCCCAAGCCGAATAAACAGATTCATAGCTTCTGAATGCAATTATCGTGACAGAAAGTTTCTCTGATTCGTACGCCAGACCGACCACTTTTTCTTGCTGTGGCCCAAGAAAAATCTCATATTCTCCCGGGTTGTCTTTTAAGAGTTTCATTACATCGGGATCAAGCAGCCTGGACTCATTTGTCTTCAGAATCCCTATATCACTGGCTAACATTATATTTCCGGCTTTATCTAACAACAGAACTTCACCGAGAGGCGATTTAACTTTATCTTTTAAGCCTGACTGAATGCCGCGCATATCAAACGTTACAATCAACGCCCCCAGGATATAATCATCAATCGATAATATGGGTACCGACACGCTTAAGATTGCAGTTGCATAATTTTCATTCCACTCCGGGGAAATGACGACATCGCCCTGAATAGAAGCATCTTCCGGCCAGTTCTGTGATAATGTCACTGATAAAGGTGATGCTACATTACTTGCAACTATTCCACCTTCCACATCAACCACCGTCAATTCCAATACATCCTCCAGCCGCCTATGCACTGATTTCAGATAAAGCTCCAGGGCTCCTTGCTGAGCCTTGGATGTATTTTTCTGCGGCTGATTTTCTAAAGATAATCCCTCAATAAGAATTTTAGAAGTGGAAATAGATGTTGCAAGATCACGCGCAACCAGAGCCTGCTCCTTAATCCATAGATCCGACTCCCGGCCGGCATAGTTAGCCAGGGCACGTAGCTCACGCGTAACATTCTCGTTGATCATCGCGTCATTTTGCTGAAACGACAATATACCCAACCCTACAGCAGGAATCAGTGTAGCCAGAATAGAGAAAACAATAATTTTGCTTTTAATCTTCAAATTAAACCTTGATCAGGTCATCATAAGTTATAGAGTACGAAGCGCTATCGGTTGCTTATCAGGATAATTACTGATTTGATAACCCTGCCATAATCGACCTGCGATAAAAGATGCGATGGCGTTGGCATGCTGCTGTAAATTCGGATTGCCCAACTCCTCGGTGGTTTGCCGAAAAATTTGCAACCAACGCTCAAATAACTCGGCAGTAAGTTCAGGCAGTGCAATATGCTTAGGCATCGGTGCTCCACGAAATCTGCTAGTCCCGCGTAATTGTGCTGACCAGAAATTAGTCATTTGTACAAAATGTGCATCCCAATCAATCACATGCGCTTCAAAAATAGGGCCTAGTGAAGGATCTTTTCTGGCTTTCGCATAAAAAGTATGCACTAATTGTGCTACATCTTCCTCAGTATATAAGCTTGGATTAGGCATGGAAAAAGGCGTTTGATTCATAATTTTATTGATTACCTCATTAAAGTTATTAATTAAGATTGTTAACTAAGAGTGTCTAACAAAAAGATCTTTTAAACTTGCATCAAATCTATTGTTATGGGAAATTTTCATATTGACTCAACTTTTCTTTGCATGAGCTTGTTATACAAAGAAAGTATCAAAAATGCGTTGTCGCAATTTCATTGAAGTAATATTGCAATGACTCAAATCCGACTAATTTTTTCCGACAAAAAATTCCAGAATTATTGGGAACAAGAATCCTCAGGTATTTCTTACCGAAACGGAGAAGTCTATCTTTCGTTATCTCGATTGTCCAATTTGGAATCACTTAGAATTATCCTGAATAGCAAGACAAGTAGTATGATTCCCTAATCTTTCAGGAAATCCCAATCACTATGAAAAATTTACATGGAAGAACGCTACTGACAAATCCGGCTTATACGAAATCAACCGGATTTACACATGCAGAACGTGAACTTTACGGCCTGCGGGGATTGCTTCCTTACAATGTCGCAAGCCTGGACAAGCAAATAGAACGCGTACTCGGCAGCTTGCGCCGCAAAAATAGCGCCATAGAAAAATATATATTCTTAAATGCCCTGCTGGAGCGCAATCAACGGCTTTTTTATCGCACCATGATTAATCATATCGAAGAGATTATGCCATTAGTCTATACTCCTACCGTTGGGGAAGCTTGCAGGGAATTTGCACATATTTTCAGGAATGCACAAGGATTCTATATTTCCCCTGAAGACCGCGGAGAAATTACCACCATCCTAAAAAACTGGCCCGAAGAAGATATCCGGGTCATTGTTGTGACCGATGGAGAACGGATTTTAGGCTTGGGAGATTTAGGCGCCAATGGCATGGGTATCTCCATCGGAAAAGTCGCTTTGTATGTTGCATGCGCCGGAATTCATCCGGCACAATGCATGCCGGTCATGCTCGACGTAGGCACCAATAATGCCCCCTTGCGCGAAGACCCATTATATCTGGGTTACCCCTACCCGCGTATTAACGCTGATGCTTACCGCTCGCTGGTGGATGAATTTGTAAAAGCAGTGCAATCACGCTACCCGAATGCATTGATACAGTTTGAAGATTTCTCGTCGCCGCATGCATTTGAATTTTTAGATCGCTACGCCCCGGAAGTACGGTGTTTTAACGACGATATACAAGGGACTGCTGCAGTTACTTTAGCGGGTATTTATACCTCATGCCGTATTACCAAGAAAAAATTCACCGACCTGAATATCATGTTCTTGGGCACAGGATCTGCTGCAAGCGGAACTGCAGAACTGGCCGTGAATGCATTCATTGCCGCTGGGTTAAACCAATCGCAAGCACAGAAAAGACTTTGGTTCATCGATAGAAAAGGTCTTGTAACTGCGCACAACGAAAATATTAAACCCCGCATCAAACCTTTTGCACATGAGCACCCTGCTTGCAGTTTCGTAGATGCCATCAGCACGATCAAACCGGATGTACTGATTGGTGCCACGGGCGTAGCAGGAACATTCACCGAAGCTATTGTACGAGAAATGTCTGCAGTTAATGAACGTCCGGTTATTATCGCTTTATCGAATCCAACCTCGCATACCGAGTGCACGGCTGAGCAAGCTTATGATTGGAGTAATGGACAAGCCATTTTTGCCAGCGGGAGCCCGTTTGATCCCGTAAGATACAAGAATCAATTACTTAAGCCTGCACAAGGCAATAACGCTTATATTTTTCCAGGCATAGGCCTCGGTATTTATGCCAGTGCCGCCCGACTGGTAACACAAAGCATGTTTTTGGCCGCCGCAGATGTTTTAGCAAGCATTGTTTCGGAACAAGAAATTCACAGCGGCGCAGTTTACCCTTCACTGACCCGCGTACGTGAAGTCTCTCATGCTATCGCTGTCGCCGTCTGCCAAGTGGCTATCCAAGAAAAACTGACAAGTTTGAGTATGCCGGAAGATCTTGGCAACTATGTCAGATCATTGATGTATGAACCCAATTATTAGATCATTTATTGCGCTGAAGAATCTGGAGATTCATGCGAATAGATTGATCACGCCATCCAAACCCACATAATTAATCGAATACGTTGCATGTTGTTGAACAATGGGTTTGGCATGATAGGCAATGCTGATCCCGGACTCAGCCATCATACCCAGATCATTTGCGCCATCTCCAATCGCAATGATCTGTTCACGTTTCAGTCCAAGGTTATCGCGCACCTGTTTTAATACCTGCGCCTTTCCTTCCCTACCAATAATTTCTCCCACTACTTTTCCGGTCAGCTTATTATTTTCAATCTCCAATACATTGGCAGCCGCAAAATCAAGTCCCAATTTTTCCTTAATCCGTTCGGTGAAAAATGTAAAACCACCAGAAAGCACCATTGTCTTTATCCCGCACCTCTTCGCTTGTTGCAGCATTTTCTCGGCACCGGGACTAAGCCTGACTCGCTCATCATAGACTTTCTGCAATGCATCTTGATGCAAACCTCGCAATAACCAGGTCCGGCGCGTCAGGCTTTCTTCAAAGCTTATTTCCCCCCGCATCGTTTGCAGTGTAATCGCTGAAACCTCAGGCCTGAAATTTTGCATATCAGCAATCTCATCAATGGATTCAATTGCTAGCAACGTAGAATCCATGTCCATTACAATTAATTTAATATCCGACAATTTTTGTTCGGGTTTTACAAACGCAAAATCCAATTCCGAGTGCAAACAATACTCAGGAATATCATTGGAATATGTCGCATTTGTCAAACGAAAGGCTTGACCGGTAATCCGCTCAATTCCATCCGCATGGGCTAGTTTTGCAACAGACCGTAAGTCGCTGTTATTAACTTCCAGTCCTTGAAGGATTAGATTCATAAAATAGTGATCCTAGCTGGGGCTCCATTCAATAATTTGATTACGCCCCGCATGCTTAGCCGCATAAAGTGCAGAATCCGCAGCTTTAATTAAGTCTTTTGCATCATGGAAAGATGCGGCATTTTCATAATATGAGGCAACTCCAATTGAAGCAGTGATATGGATAATGCTGTTGCTATCAAATTTATACGAGATTGCGGCAACCGAATCTTTTAGCCTGGCAATGAGATTCCTTGCAGCAGAGAGCGGCGTTCCGGGAAGAATTAAAGCAAATTCCTCACCACCATAACGACTCAACGTATCATCCTGGCGGATTTGGTCAAAAATCGTTTTCACTACAGTGGCCAAAAGATAATCCCCTGCCACATGGCCGTATGTATCGTTAACATGCTTAAAATGGTCAAGATCAATGATTGCAACTGTCAACGGCAAATTATATTGTGTTGACAGATTAAACTCTCGCCGTAATGTTTCATCAAAATACGTGCGATTATAAGCACCTGTCAATCCATCGCGCTGCGACTTATCTTCCAGGTCTTTGATTCTTGATAGACTATGGATCATCAACAATTCTTTCGCTTCAGCCAGAATCCCGTTGACTTCTGAAGAATCATGCAGCGTCATTTCAAACAAATCTTCAACAGCATTCAGTTCCACTTCCATGATCTTGATAACCTCAATGAGTACGTCTGTATCAAATCCAAGCCAGTTTTGTGCTGCTTGATTTAAAGCGGTTATTTTGTCAGCATCATGGGGATACAAAAAATAATCCGCTAAGTAACGAGAAACCGCTAAACATGCCTGCAAGGTTGGGCCTAAGTTTTTCGGTTCCGGTTGACTGTGACTATTAATGCAAGATAACGCAATGTAATCAGGGATGTGCCATTTTTTGAGCAAAGCATAACCTAATTCATCGTGCCCGGCACCAAACGCCTCGCGCTCGTTATTGAGCAATGTATCATGATCAGTAGTCGAGGCAAAAACCGCTCCATATTCTTCTGGCATAATGATCCAAAATGCAAGGATACCGATCTCTTGAATCAAACCTGCTAGAAATAAATCATCCAGAAAATTCAATTCAAGCTTTTCTCCAAGTGCACGACTCGCTAGCGCTGAAGCTATCGACCTGCGCCAAAAAATATTGCTATCAAAAATGGAACTCTGGCTCGATAATGGACTTTTGATTAGGGAATTCGTTAAGGAAAAAGATAGAGCAATAACAAGCACGGTATGCGTACCCAGTATGCTGACAGCTTGCCGGATATTTGTTGCGATCCGGCGGGATTTATATAATGGTGTATTGGCAGTTCGAAGTAATTTTGCAGAAAGCACCGGATCCAATGAAATATATTGACAAACCGCTCCGATATCGGCATCAGGATCATTCGCCAGTTCAATTATTTTGACAGCGACCGCAGGCAAACTCGGCAACGTTGTACAAAAATTTAATCTTCTTTTCAATACATCATCAATCACTTACCACCCTTATTATTATACAATACTTATATACTATTGAATAACATACTGATTATATTTTCATTATAATATATAACATAGCATATTTGCTTATTTCTACAAGGATTATCTATTATAACTTATCAAATTATTCACCATACTTCTTGGTTCTCATCAGGCGCTCATTTTCCAATCAAGTTGTATGCTGTTAGATTATCGTAGAAATTATTTTGATTATTTGGAACAAAGCGGTTATAAGACAATTAACCGAATAAAAGCCAAGCTAATTAATTGTTCAAAAGAACATTCTTGATAAAGGAGTCAAACGTGGATTTTGGAATTAAAGTTGGAACCCCGGAGAAGCAGCGAGGTGCCTGTGCAGTAATCGGAATTTTCGAATCAAGAAAGATGACTGAATCGGCAAAAGTATTGGACAAAATTACACAAGGGTATATTAAAAGCATACTTACGTCAGGTGATATGGATGGAAAAGTAAATACCTCACTGCTGCTTCATAATGTTCCGGGCACACACTTTAAAAGAATCTTACTGATTGGATTAGGAAAGGAACAGGAATTTAAGGAAAAAACATTTTTAGGAGCGATCAATTCCATTTTCAGTACTTTGCAAAAAACAGCGGTAACTGATGTCATGCTGTTTTTATCTGATTTCCCCATTAAAGAACGTGCAAATGAGTGGAAGATCTCCCAAACCGTTATTGCTGCAATCAATAGCTTGTATCAGTTTGATCAGCTAAAAAGCAAACCGGAAAACAATCCGGGAAAATTACGCAAGATATTATTATGTATCGATAACCGGTCAGAGTTGATCGCATGTGAACAGGCCATGCAACAAGGTCTGGCTATTGCTCATGGTATGAATCTCACTAAAGATTTGGGTAATCTGGCACCGAATATCTGCACCCCTACTTATCTTGCCACGCAAGCCAAGAATCTCGCCAAAACGCATAAGCTCAAAGCATCCATATTAGAGGAAAAGGATATGGAAAAACTGGGTATGGGCTCTTTCCTCGCTGTTGCTCGCGGTAGCGAACAACCGGCAAAATTAATTGTGCTGGAATATCAAGGACTGAGTAAAAAAGAAGACCCCATTGTTTTAGTCGGCAAAGGAGTAACTTTTGATACTGGTGGCATTTCGCTCAAGCCTGCTGCCGAAATGGATGAAATGAAATTCGACATGAGCGGAGCCGGTAGCGTACTCGGCACAATGCTTGCAGTTGCCGAAATGAAATTGTCGGTCAATCTGGTCGGTATCATTCCTGCAACCGAGAATATGCCTAGCGGTAAAGCCACAAAGCCTGGAGACGTAGTAACCAGCATGTCCGGGCAAACTATTGAAATTCTGAATACCGACGCAGAAGGGCGTTTGATTTTGTGCGATGCATTAACCTACGCCGAACGCTATAACCCCAAAATGGTGATTGACATCGCCACTTTGACGGGTGCTTGCGTGATTGCATTAGGTAATCTCACCACTGGCTTGATGAGTAATGATGACAAGCTTGCGCAAGAACTATTGGCTGCCGGGGAACAAGTCGCTGACCGCGCCTGGCAACTGCCTTTATGGGATGAATATCAGGATCTGCTGAAAAGCAATTTTGCAGATATCGCCAATATCGGCGGAAGAACTGCAGGAACCATCACAGCGGCTTGCTTCTTATCCCGATTTACTAAGAAATACCGCTGGGCGCATCTGGATATTGCAGGAACGGCCTGGAAATCAGGTAAAGATAAAGGATCAAGCGGCCGACCGGTACCGTTATTAACGCAATTCCTAATTACGCAATCAAAGATCTCTAACTAAGATTCTTTCCATATAAATTCAATGCATTGATTGCTATGACACAGATTCTTTTCTACTCGGGATCAAACAATAAATTGCAAACAACGTGTCGGCTTTGTGCCAAAGCAATACAGCAACATATGAGAGTATTGATTTACGTGCCTGCATCAACATTGTTGGACCAGCTAGATCAGTTACTATGGACATTCTCATCCACCAGCTTTATTCCACATTGTAATATTCTGGACGATGCTAAATTAGTTAGCGTAACGCCGGTGATTCTGAGTGAGCAAATTCAAGTTAACCCCCGGTTTGACGTGTTAATCAATCTGCATGACCGATCTCCGCATTTATTCGATCAATTCGACCGCTTAATCGAGATCGCAGGCACTTCTCATGAGGATAAGCTGGCAGCGCGCGAACGTTACCGCTTCTATAAGAATGCCGGTTACGAGATACAGCATTATCATTTAAACGATCAATCCGAACCACACTAACAGCTGTTTCTTCTATCATGGATGAAAATAAACCTGTCATCGATTTTGATGATGCCGCAATACTGGAGAAATTTCGCAGCTTACTCAACAAATATCAGAGTCAAGGTAAAATTACACCGGCAATAAGTAACGTAACGCTCACCGCAAGCGCGCAGCATGCCGACAAAACAGGATCATCCATGGATGCAAGTGCAATACCGTTATTAAGCGACGTAGTGGTACTGCATCCATCCGTAATTCAACCACAGCCAGCACGCCTCACACCGATCCAACTAATACTCGATGCCGCACTAAGAGATGCGAATATTGAAATGGATACGCTGAATAAAAAAGCATTGGCAAACGCTTTGGAAGTCCGTTTGACTAATCAAATCAAATAATCGTTATAAATAATATAAGGCACGCCCGCACCTGTATAGCAATAGAGATTGTCGACTGGTCCTAAATAACCCGTGTTTCTTGTCATACGCACGGTATGCCATCCGCTATAATGGCGATTTTACTAGTCACATTTACACCCTTTAAATTTCATGGATCTCGAAAAAAGCTTTAACCCCAAGCATATTGAAAATCGTTGGTATTCCCAATGGGAGTCAGCTGGATATTTCAAGCCTGCTACCGATGAAAATCGGTCCGCATATTGCATCATGCTGCCACCTCCTAATGTTACGGGCACATTGCATATGGGGCATGCATTTCAGCATACCTTGATGGATGCGTTAACGCGCTATCATCGCATGCGGGGGTACAATACTTTATGGCAGCCAGGTACTGATCATGCCGGCATTGCCACGCAGATTGTAGTTGAGCGTCAACTGGATCAGCAGAACATCAAGCGTCAGCAAATGGGTCGGGAAGCATTTTTAGAACGGGTATGGCAATGGAAAGAAGAATCCGGTTCTACCATCACCCGGCAAATGCGGCGCATGGGTACTTCTTGTGATTGGACACGCGAGCGTTTTACCATGGATGATGGGCTATCACGCGCAGTTACCGAAGTATTTGTTCGCTTGTATCGTGAAGGACTGATTTATCGCGGTAAGCGATTGGTGAATTGGGATCCTGTCTTGCAAACCGCCGTTTCCGATTTGGAAGTCGTAGCAACAGAAGAAAATGGCTCGTTGTGGCATATTCGCTACCCATTGGAACAAGCGGATGATTCCGACGCAGAACAAGCGAACGCTTTAATCGTCGCCACCACCCGCCCAGAAACCATGCTGGGTGATGTGGCCGTCGCCGTGCATCCCGATGATCCGCGTTATCAACACCTGATCGGACGGCATCTCAGACTACCGCTGTGTGAGCGCACTATTCCAATTATTGCAGATTCTTATGTCGATCTGGAATTTGGTACCGGTTGTGTAAAAATTACTCCGGCTCACGATTTTAATGACTATTTGGTTGCACAACGGCATCATCTGGTTCCGATCAACATTTTTACCCTGGATGCAAAAATCAATGATCTGGCTCCGGTAGAATATCAAGGTATGGATCGTTTTGATGCTAGAAAAAAAATCATTGCCGATCTGGACGCCCAAGGCTTTCTGGTTGAGACCAAACCTCACAAACTGATGGCTCCCCGAGGAGATCGCACCCATACCATCATCGAGCCGATACTGACTGATCAATGGTATGTCGCTATGGATAGTCTGGCTAAACGTGGATTAGAAGCCGTTGCCGAGGGCGAAATCAAGTTCACGCCGGACAATTGGACGCATGTTTACAATCAATGGCTGGAAAATATTCAAGACTGGTGCATCTCGCGCCAATTGTGGTGGGGCCACCGTATTCCGGCATGGTATGACGAAGATGGTAACGTCACCGTTGCGCATAATCTGGAAGAAGCGCAAAAACTTTCCGGCAGCAGCAATCTAAAACAAGATGACGATGTGCTGGATACGTGGTTCTCATCGGCGCTCTGGCCATTTTCCACCTTGGGTTGGCCGGATGAAGCCCCGGAACTCAAAACGTTTCTGCCAACTTCGGTACTGATTACGGGATTCGATATCATCTTCTTCTGGGTAGCACGCATGGTGATGATGTCATTACATTTCACCAACAAAATACCTTTTAAGGAAGTATATATTACTGGCCTGATCCGAGATGCCGAAGGTCAGAAAATGAGCAAATCCAAAGGGAACGTACTGGATCCTCTGGATCTGATCGATGGCATTACCCTACCTGATTTGATCGCCAAGCGCACAACCGGATTGATGAATCCAAAGCAAGCCGAGTCGATTGAGAAAAATACCCGCAAACACTTCCCCGAAGGCATTCAGGCTTTTGGAACCGACGCCTTGCGTTTCACATTTGCCAGCCTGGCTTCACACGGACGTGATATCAAATTCGACTTGCAGCGCTGTGAAGGATACCGGAATTTCTGCAACAAACTGTGGAATGCGACACGCTTTGTACTAATGAATTGTGAAAGCAAAGATACCGGGTTGGATGAATCATTACCGCTATCCTATTCTGCAGCCGATCAATGGATCATCAGTCGCTTGCAACAAACGGAACAAAGGATCGAACTGGCATTTACCCAGTATCGTTTTGATCTCTTGGCACGCGAAATCTACGAATTGGTTTGGGACGAATACTGTGACTGGTATGTTGAACTGGCAAAAACGCAATTAAACAGTCAACAGGATTCGATTCATCGCGCAACGCGCCGAACTTTAGTCCGCGTATTGGAAGCCATACTACGGCTCGCACATCCGATCATTCCATTTATTACCGAGGAACTATGGCAAAAAATCGCACCGCTTGCAGGAAAACAAGGTGCGAGTATTATGTGCCAGCCCTACCCGATTGCAAATACAACAAAAATCAATCAACAATCCATTGAAGATATTTTGTTGCTCAAAGAAATAATCAATGCTTGCCGCAACCTGCGCGGTGAAATGAAACTATCACCCGCACTCAAGGTACCACTTCTTGCCGTGGGTGATTCGCAAATATTGACAGAATACTCACCCTACTTGCTTGCATTAGCTAAATTATCCAATATAGAAATTCAAGCGGGTGGATTACCTGCTGCAGATGCTCCTGTGGCAATTGTCAGAGATTTCAAATTAATGCTGAGAATCGAGATAAATGTGGAAGCGGAACGCGAACGTTTATCCAAGGAAATTACCCGCATTCAGGCAGAAGTATCCAAAGCACAAACTAAACTTTCCAATCCCAGCTTTGTAAAACAAGCACCAGCCACAGTTGTTACACAGGAAAAAGAACGCCTAGTTACATTTAACAAAAAACTCGATGACTTAACCATACAGTTAAAGAAGCTGAATTAATCGCTTCTGAAAAAGTATCTATTAATAGTTTTTATTGACAAACCACAAAACGGGTCAAAAGTAGAGTTCCATCCAAACAATTGTTAGCAACTGCTGCATAATCTTTGCTGTTAGACACAACTAAAAGTGAAGCGATTACCATTACCTGGTAGCAGATTCTGGCGTGTACTCCAGGAAAGAATTGATCAATAAAGAAATATCCCGACTCGGAAGCAAGCCTTGAGATTTTCGCTGCTCGATTAGAACTAACTTAATATTCAGCTGATTGTAGTCACACCCTTAACTATGTCAATCAACTAATTTATTTTTTATTGCATAGCGAATTATCTCGGAGTTGTTTGTCAGTTTGAGTTTCTCGAGTAATCGTGCACGATAAACACTCACTGTTTTGGGACTCAGAAACATCTCGGATGATATTTCAGACAAAGTTTTACCTGCTGCAATAAAGCACAACGTTTGATATTCACGATCAGATAAAGTGGCATAAAGGGGCTTATCGGTATCGGAGTTAATAATATTAGCAAGTTCTTGCGCGACAACAGGACTAACATACTTATCTCCCGTAGCAACCTGCCGAATAGCCACTACTAACTGCGCGGGCGCGCTTTGTTTATTCAGATAACCTGATGCACCCGCCTTTAATGCACGAACAGCAAACTCGTGCTCATTATGCATACTAAGCATTAGTACTGCCAGACTTGGTCTATCTTTCTTTACCTGCTTCAAAATCTCAATACCATTCCTATCTGGCAGTGATATATCCAATAACATCACATTAAAATCCTGCTGCCGCGCAATTTTGATCGCTTGGAAACCCGTTTCCGCCTCTCCAGTCACTTTAATATCATCGGTCTCACTGAGTATTTGTTTCAAACCTTGACGAACGATTGCATGATCATCGGCAATCATCACACTAATCATGTGCATACCTCCAGCTAATAAAGAACCCTACCGCAAGTGGCGGGGAATGTAACCTGATGAGATTTAAAGCAGAGAAATTTGCTTTCTCTTCCTAACAGACTCTGATTGGGAGAACTCTTTAAATTTATTATTTAAATCATATGATTGCTCAGAATGACATTCCGAATCCCCAGTCGGTATCAAAATAGTCACCCTAGTTCCTTTTTCTGATTCTCCAGAAATATGGAAATTTCCCTTTAATTGCAGACATCGTTCACGCATTCCTCGTATTCCAAACGAATCTTGCTTCTTCATATCAATTTCAGTAATTCCGCATCCGTTATCTATCACTTCAAGTAAAACCAAGCCTTCCAATTCAACAAGCTTCACCTGAATGCGTGAAGCATTGGCATGTTTGGAAATATTTGTCAGCGTTTCCTGAAATACCCGAAAAATTGCTATCGCCAAGTCCGCATCTAAAGATATTTCATCATTGTCGCAGGATACTCTGCAAACAATACCGGTACGATCACTAAATTCTTTTGCCTGCCATTGCACAGCGGCAACAATCCCACAATCAAGAATTCCCGGGCGCAAATCAAGTGAAATTCGTCTAGTACTGTCGATTACCCGGTCCACTAGTAATTCAATAGATTTTGCTTTCTGTTGATAAAATTCTAGCTTTCTTGCTGTTTTATCCATACAAGGGAATAACTCACATTTAATGGCAGTTAATGTTCCACCAATGTCATCATGAATTTCACGCGCGATTCGAGCCCGCTCCTGCTCTTTAACTTTTTGTAAATATGAAGATAGCTCGGCCAACTGTTCACGCGAACGTGTAATTTCTCGCTCCGCCAATTTATTGCGAGTAATATTTATCATAATGCCATCCCACAACATGACTCCATCAAGCATTCTTCTGGGTGTTGCGCGTAAACTAATCCATTTAATATCGCTATCTCCTTTAACTTGAATGCAGCCCTCCCAATTCCAGGTTGAAAGTTGCTCGGCAGATGTCATCATTAGTTGACAATAGGATTCTTTGTCTTCAGCTAAAATTAATTCCGGGAAAAGCTCCGGATTACTCATTAACTTCTGGGGAGATAGCCCCAGTAGTGTCTCGCTTGCATCGCTGACATATGGAAAACTAGCTTGATCATTACTGCTCAACTGAAACTGAAACACTACTCCGGGAAGATTAGATGTAATTGCTTGGAAAAGTGCCTCACTTTTTTGCAATGCAGTTTGAGCAGTAATAAACCGCTGGTAATTATTTGCCTCACGCAAACTACGTCTAATTACCGGTACTAATCTAGCAAGATTGGTCTTCATCATAAAATCATATGCGCCCAAAGCCATGATGGATGCAGCCGCCTCTTCACCGACATTACTCGAAATAATAATTAATGGAGTATCCAATCCTTGATTTTTTATCAATTTGATCACATCGCATGCATTAAATCGTGGCAACGCATAATCGGATAGAATTACATTCCAGTCCTGTATCTTCAGCGCTTCCTGCAAATCCTCGGTCGTAGTGACACACTGATAGTTTATTCGAAAACCGCTTTGTGAAAGTATTTTCAAAACCACATCAGCATCCTCTGCAGAATGTTCAATCAGCAATATTTTTAATTTTTCTTCATTGACCATCTCAGCACCTCATTGAATGAAGCCGATATAACCCAAAGAGTTAAGTTACAAAACTAATTATCTGAATTTTTTTATGAATTCTACTTCACTCGATAATTTTATAAAAAACATTTATAACACGAATAGCTGATATTAACCAAACGATTAGGTAAAGAATACAAAAGTAAAATCCTAAACTTTTCAGAATGATCTCCGATAACTGCAATCAACGGTGCTTGCCTTTCTTGTTGGATTGCGAGGAAGTCACCACCGTAATTTAAATTAAAGATTAATCCGCCCAAGGTTTTTATTCCTTCCAGGATCGCGGAAAAACCAACTGGCAATAATGCCAAATGTAAATAGGAGAACCCAAATGTCTCAGGTTATAAATTCAAATATTGCTTCACTGACTGCACAACGTAACCTTAATTCATCACAGTCATCATTGAACACTTCTTTAGAACGTTTATCTTCTGGATTGAGAATCAATAGTGCTAAAGATGATGCCGCTGGTTTGGCGATTTCTGAAAGAATGTCGACACAAATTCGCGGATTGAATCAAGCTAACCGTAATGCCAATGACGGTATTTCACTCACGCAAACAGCTGAAGGAGCATTGACTGAAATCGGTAACAACTTACAGCGCATTCGTGAATTATCGGTACAGGCATCAAATGCAACAAACACCGCGAGTGATCGTGCAGCGCTTCAAGCTGAAGTCACGCAACTAACCTCTGAGATTCAACGTGTCGCTACTCAAACTCAATTTAACGGAATGAATTTGCTCGATGGCTCTTTCGGCACCTTCAACCTTCAAGTAGGCGCCAACGCCAATCAAACTATCTCTGCTTCATCGGGTAATTTTCAAACCAATTCATTCGGCAACTATCGTATCGGTGGCCTAGCTGCCTTTACTTCAGGAGGTGTTGGTGACCTCGTCGCGGGAACAATCGGCGCCAATAGCGACGCAGTCGGTAATGCGGTGCTGGTTAGCGGAACAACTGGCGACACATCCGGTATCAACGGTGCTGCGGCCGCAGGTGACTTCAGAATTTCCACTTCCTCTGGAAATTTCGATGTGTATTACCGTGCAGGTGCTAGTGCAGCAGAAATTGCCAGTTCGATCAACAAGACTGGCAGCGGCGTAAATGCTTCTGCTACCACTGAAGTGGTACTTGGCGCAGATACCGGAAGTGGTGCTGGTTTCCAGCAAAACACCACTTATTCTTTTGCAATCTCAACCGATTATTCAGACCCGACCAATGCAAATACGGTTGATCCAAAATATACGACGATCTCATTTAAAACTGGTGGATCAGATGATGCATCGGATGTCGATTCCGGAAGCTACTTGAGTACAGCAGTTAAGGCATTTAATGATGCTTCTGCTAAAACAGGATTCACCGCTGAGGCTGTGCAAACAGAAGATGGTTACTGGGCAATTAAGCTGAGCAATGCAAACGGCAATGACCTTCGCATCTTGAACAATTCCTATGACAACACTGGAACTGCAATTGATATCACCGTCTCCGACATAGCAGTTCTCGACGGTGATACAAATACAGCTGACTCTCTAGCAGATACACTTGCCGGTGGCGGACTCGATGCAACCACAGGTGTATGGACTAATGGCAACGGTGCTTGGTACACTGGTAAAGTGACGCTTGATTCCGCTCAGTCCTTTAGTGTTACAACAGCCGTTGCCGATGTCTTTCAAGATGCTTCAGCTCCTGGCACAGCGGCAGCTGGTACTTACGGCGCACAGTTGCAAGCTACCAATGCAGTAGATGTCACTTCGTATGATGCAGCACAACGCACCCTATCGATTGTCGATGCTGCTCTGAGCACAGTCAATAGTCAACGCGCTAACTTCGGTGCTCTGCAGAACCGCCTTGAAAGCACGATGTCGAATTTGCAGTCTACTTCGGAAAACTTATCAGCCTCGCGCTCTCGGATTAGAGACGCAGACTTTGCTGCTGAGTCGGCAAATCTAACAAAATCTCAGATTCTTCAGCAGGCTGGTGTAGCGATGTTGGCACAGGCCAATCAATTACCCAACAATGTCTTATCGTTATTGAGATAAGCGAGCATCTGAAAATGACTTTGGGGTAGCTTACGGATTGTATAGTAACTACCCCATACTCATCTGTTATAGAAGGAGATTTAGCATGATCACCAATTCAACAGGAAGCATGAACAATATTGCTTCTCTATCTACAACTTTTCACCCTGTCTCGATTACGAACAAATCCTCGACAAATCTGGTCAGCAATGAAAATATTCCTAGCCAAATAGCAGAATCTATCACAGCAGATACTGATCAATTGCATGAAGCTGTTGGTAAGATAGAAAAATTTTCGCTAGCCGTGCAACAAAATTTGAAATTCTCTATAGACGAAGATTCTGGCAAGACAGTAATTAGAGTTATGGACGCCACAACCGATGAAATAGTCCGTCAAATTCCAACTGAAGAAGTGATTGACATAGCACGCGCCCTCAGCAAGATCCATGGCGCTTTATTTAACGACCATGCCTGATGTAATTTTGTTGCAGAATTAAATAGAGGAATACAACATGATCTCATCACCAGGTCTTGGTTCAGGACTAGATATCAACGGAATTATTAGTCAGCTCATGGCAATCGAGCAACGGCCACTCCTGCAGCTAAGCACGAAAGAAGCAAGACAGCAAGCTGAACTCTCCGCCTATGGTAACTTAAAAAGTGCACTATCCACTTTCCAGGGTACTGTTAAAACATTAACCAATTCGTCTTTGTTCACAGGTGTTAAAGCATCGATTGTTGATTCTACGATCGCTTCTGTTAGCGCAACATCCAGTGCAGAAATAGGTGCGCATCAAATCGAAGTACAAACCCTCGCACAAGCGCAGAAAATAAAATCAGAATCTTTTACATCACCCAGTGATATTATCGGCAGTGGTACGCTAACCATTGAGTTTGGTACCTATAACGTAGATGGTACATTCACTGAGAATTTAAAAAAAGCGTCTGCGTCAATCACTATTGAACCAGATCAGACATCTCTTGCAAATATACGGGATACAATAAATAAAGCCAGTATCGGCGTTACTGCAAGTATCGTCAACGACGGCAACGGCAATCGACTGGTTTTATCCTCCAATGATTCTGGTTTGAGTAACGCCTTAAAAATCACAGTCGGTGACGATGATTTAAACAATATTGATAACAATGGCTTATCAAAACTTGCTTATGATGCCTCAACCGGTGGTACAGCAAACATGTCTGAAACCGTCACAGCACGGGATGCTACCTTAGTAATAGATGGAATTACCATTACCAAGCCATCCAACACCATCACCGATGCATTGCAAGGGATGACAATCAATTTATTCAGAGAAAATCCTGGGACAACTACCAGCTTATCAATTACGAAGGATACAACAAGTGTACAGACTGCAGTTAGTACGTTTGTGAATGCATATAACGAGCTGCAAAAAAACCATCGCTAGCCTGTCTAATTACGACCAAGTCAACCAACAAGCATCTATTCTGACTGGAGACTCAACAGTACGAGCAGTGCAAACCCAGTTGCGAGGTATATTGAATTCAAGCTTACAAAGTAGTGTTGCAGGAGAATTAAATACACTATCGCAAGTCGGCATCAGCTTCCAAAAAGACGGCACACTATTGTTAGATAACGGCAAGCTAAATGCTTCATTGAATGATCCTGCCAAGGATGTCTCATCGTTATTTGCAACAGATGGCTTTGCTGTAAGACTGGATCAAATGATTGATGGAATGCTTGAAAACAATGGCTTAATTGACGGCCGCATGGATGGCATTAACACATCTATCAAGGATATAAATAAACAACGCGAAGCGCTGGGCAGTCGTCTGGAAATTGTAGAAAAACGATTTCGCACCCAATTTACAGCTTTAGATACAACAATTGCGAGTATGAAGCAAACCAGTGAGTTCTTGGCACAGCAACTATCTAGTTTACCCGGTGCTAATGCTAATAACTAAAAATCACTAATATTTATGAGGTAGGAATACAAAATGTTTTTCACAACAAATGCAATATCCACCTATCAACGCGTTGGAGTTGAAACGGGTGTTGAATCAGCTGATGCACACAAGCTTATTTTAATGTTATTTGAAGGCACACAAGAAGCTCTAGCAAAAACTAGAATGCATATGCAGCGTAACGAAATAGCTGAAAAGGGGCAAATGATTTCGAAAGCCATAACCATAATTGACGAGGGTCTAAGTGCTTGCCTCGATATGAAAGCGGGTGGTGATTTAGCAATCAAGCTTCAAGCACTTTATAATTACATGACACATCGATTATTGGTAGCTAACATTCAAAATAACATTGAAATATTAGATGAAGTAAATAAGCTCTTATCTGAACTATATACCGCCTGGAAAGAAATCGGAGAATCCAATGAGGCGAAAATTATAGTAAAAGCAATCGCTCTCTAATCAAAGACTCTGTAACAAAAAAGGATATGTAAAAGAATGGACAATGCACATACGATTATAATCTACAATACCATTTTAGCAAAAACCGAGAAAATGCTGACTGCTGCACAAAATAGCGAATGGGATCAATTAGTATCATTAGAACAAGAATGCAGAAAACTAACCGATAGTCTCAAAAGATATGATACAGAGCCTCCACTAGATAAGGAACTACAACAACAAAAAATAAAAATTATTCACCAAATATTGGATAACGATGCTCAAATTCGGGCAATTATTGAACCATGGATGGCAAGATTACAGGAAATGCTCAGCATCAATAAGCGTACACGCAATCTCCAGCAAACATATCAGCCTATTAACAATATATAAAAATTCAAGTCAAGAATAAAAATATGTTGCTCTTATCGGATAAATACGGCCAACAAACATAAGCTGTCGTGAATCCAATCATAATCAAAGCTGATTTAATCACGCCTCTAACTCAGATAAAATCTGTATCACCGGTAACACCCGTAACAACATTTCTTGATTCACAAGACTCTTCTAGCAAATTTGAACAAGGTCAAAAATATCAGGCATTCATTGAAGCGCGTTTACCTAACGGAAACTCCAGAGTATTGGTTAATAACAAACTACTTCAAATAGATTTACCAGTAAAATTTCAACCCGGCAATAAAATAGAACTAGTTTTTATTTCTCACCAACCAAACCTAAAATTCCTCATTCTCGATGAAGCCATTATAAAATCAAAGGAAAATATCACTTCAATAAGCGCCACTGGGCGATTTATCGATCTTCTAATGCATCATACTTTAAAACATGCCTCAACAAATGCCATCCAATCCTTAACAAGCTCTTCTCCAATTCTGAATGGAGCACCAACAAATAGCACTGAATTACCCGGTTTATTGCAAAAAGCAATTATCCAAAGTGGTTTATTCTATGAATCGCATCAGGCTCAATGGATTAATGGAGAAAATACACTGGAAAATTTACAACAAGAACCACAAGGTAAATTACTAGTAGCGATAACTGAGTTATCTATGACTAAAACAGCAATTTCAGCTTCGCTAAATCCTGAAATACCAACGCATGCTCAGACTATGTCATTAGTGCAACAACAGCTAAATACACTGGAAACCGGGCATCTCTTCTGGCAAGGCGAAGTTTGGCATGGACAATCGATGGAGTGGGAAATTTATGAACACTCTAAAGATAAAAGTAAGAGTAGTGAATCCGATCATGCAGTACAGTGGCGTACACAGCTTCACTTATCACTGCCACAATTAGGAGATATTACTGCCACTCTGTTAGTTAACGCTCAAGGTATTAATATTAAAATAGAAACATCGCAAGTAGACGCGACTAGTTTATTAAAAAATAATCGATCTCTGCTTACGACAGATATGCAATCTGCAGGATTAACTATCAAAACAGTAGAAGTTCAATACAATGACAACAAATGATTCTTACTCCACTGCTGTAGCGCTTGCTTATCGGGAAGGACAAATCGCACCTAAAGTAATTGCTAAAGGCCGTGGTCTCATTGCTCAAGAAATTATACGGCGTGCTAAAGAAGCAAATATCTATGTTCATGAATCAAGTGAACTAGTTGCATTATTGATGCAAGTAAATCTTGATGACCGCATTCCGCCACAGCTTTATGTCGCAGTCGCTGAATTACTTGCGTGGCTTTATCGCCTGGAAAAAGCAGAAACAACCCTTGTGACTGCTAACAGTCTTAGCAGCGAGACCGCACAACAAACTTTGGAGGGAAATTGACAATGCTTGCACCTAATCAGGAAACTGAAACATATGAGGTATTAGAACCGACTACACTATTCTCTGATGAAAAAAATGAGAAATTCCGCATCCGCTCGGAAATTGATATTCTCTTTATACTTCGCGGAATCATGCAAGCGGATTCACTAATTACACTTTATCCCGATTATGAAAGTGATTTTATACTGACATCGATTCTAGCCATAAACTCTGACAGGAAAGAAATGGTCATTGATTATGGCATCAATGAGAAGCATTGCCAAAAAGCTCTCAATTCCAAAGAATTAGTTTTTGTCACCACGCAAAATAGAGTAAAAATAGAGTTCGTCTGTAATCAAATCAAGAAAATTTACTTCAATAATAAAGATGCATTCGTAGTTAATATCCCAGAAACTCTCCTACGCATACAAAGAAGAAATCATTTTCGTATATCCACCCCTATCGTAAAGCCACTTAAATGTGCTATTCCAATACCCGGTAAAAACACAACGACTTCTAAAGCTGAGGTCGCACTCCTGGATATAAGTTGTGGCGGTACTGCGGTCATTGATCAACATCCAATTATCAATTTTGACCCAGGAATAATTTATGACAATTGCCAAATCATGCTTCCAGAGATTGGTACTATTAACGTTACTATCCAAGTAAAAAACACCTACGAAATCACTTTACGTAATGGGCAAAATTGTATGCGCGCAGGGTGTCAATTTATTAATCTAGCAGCAAACATGGAAGCTATGATACAGCGCTATATTATTAAACAAGAGCAAATGAGAAAAATGAAATAAACTGAACTGCTCTGACCAAATAAAACCGGACACTTTCCTAAGTTCATTTCCAAATTCAATTAATAACATATTGATTTAAAATCAAATTAACGATTTTCACCCTCCTTCAGCAACCTGGTCGGCATTGAAGATTCCTGACCTGCTGCTGTGCTTGTCCATGGGGCTTGAGTGCAGAAGCAGTAGAGTTAAATCACCTGCGACAAAACTGGAGGCTTATTAAGTGAGCGCCTCAGAGGTACCTCACAAGCCACGAGCTGCCCAGAAATAGCAGCTAAACATTCAATTTATTCGATTGTAGCCTTTGGCCCTCAATCTCGCCCAGATGCTTGCGTAACACCCCAAATATCCGCTTTCTACACTTCCTCGGAATGAATACCATCTGGAACTTACAATCCATTTTATGTGGGTCAAACCCTGATACTCTTTCATCTTGAATCTCCTTCTCTTGGCCAAGACAAAAGATTCTCAATGACCGTCGCATAGGTCAAACCTCGGCGAGTCCTCCGGCAAAACCGAGGACTTACCTTACTGAGGTATCGCAAGCAAATTTTCCGAGCCATACGATGCAAGCTGTTATTTTCTAGTATAAATAACCTCAAGCATTTTCATTTCATCACCGCCATGATGAGTTCCATACATGATAAATTCTTGTGCATTACCATCCACAATTTTCCAAATGGCACGATGTGCCATGTATCCCCCACCTACTTCAGCATGCTGCCCTGTCAAGGTAATGGTCTTGCCATCCGCATTCGCCGTACCGTTCATAATGAAGATTTGCGTACTCATGGTATCGATCCATGTCGAAACATACTGTTTGAGCAGATTATCGTACGCAACAGTCCAGATACCCGAATATGGCTTTCCATGCATACTACCCGTGATTTCCTGCTGAAGAAAACGGCCGCCTAACAGTAGCTTGATATCCACAGATCCGGTTGATTCTACAGCCGGTTTCTGTGGATCCATCCATTCTTTCGTCTTGGTTGTCCAACTGCCTGTAAGACTTGCAAACAATTTGTGTGGTTCTCCAGGTGTGGCTAACTTAGTATAAACTTCCATCATCTCTTCATGACTCATGGGTTTATCATTCTTTGGGTCATTCGCAAGAACACCCATTGTCATCAACAAAGAAAACACAATAAATAGAGTAAATTGCAAATACCGCATAGTCTTCCCCTCAATAAAAAATTGTCAATAAATCTGGATTAATAAAACTAACTAGAAACTAACAATTGTCTTGAAACCACCATAGGCCATCCGCTTGCAATCAAAGGGATGAGAATCAGGGTTCATCGAAGACGCCAAACGTGGATCAGCCATAACCGCCTGATTAACCCGGTCACGATGTTCTTTCGATTCGAACACGATCCATGCAAAAATGACCGTTTCATTTTCGCCGGCATCAGTTAATTTTTTGAATGACACCAACTCTTTCTGCTCGAGATCATCTCCCGCACACTCGATATATTCCAGGGCGCCGTGCTCTTTCCAAACCGAGCCAGCCAATTCAGCCATTTTTTGATATTCCTCCAGTTTATCCTGAACAATTGGAATCACATAACCATCAACATACTTTCCCATAGTTTTCTCCTGTAAGACATTTAATAAAGTTAAACTTAACGAACTTTCAATCTGCACACGCAACTAATGCGGCTTAAATCACAAGTCAATCAACACTTCGTATGCACGCATAAATCATCTTGCCGCCAGAAGCGGGTTTGACTGAGACATAACACTTCCCCCTTCTACAAAAATTAAAAACAAGATTTTTTGATTGGGCAAATAGTAATGCATTAATCATTTTTACTGAGTTCCAACTCACGAAATCGCTCCACAGCTTCACTGGGTTCAAAATCGTCCAGCTCAAATAATTGCCGCACTTCTATTTCACAATCCCTTCCTTCACCTGCAGGATTAGGGAAACGCTTACTCCATTCAAGAGCCTCGGCCTTTGATGCAACCTGAATCAAGGTATAACCAGCGATAAGCTCTTTGGTTTCGGTAAATGGACCATCGACCAACATACGTTTACTTCCGCTGTATTGGATGCGCCAACCTTTTGAACTGGCTTGTAAGCCGGATGCATCCAACAACACGCCTGCTGCCGCAAGTTCTTCATGAAATTTCGCCATCTCTGCGATGAGTTGCTCTTCAGGCATAACGCCCGCTTCCGAATCCAGGCTTGCTTTGACTATGATCATGTAGCGCAATTGATTACTCCTTAGGTTAAGTCATATGGTCAATCAAGTTGTAAATAGCTTGATTTCGTCGTTTAGTCGAATGAAGTCTGTAGAAATCGACAAACCGGAAAAATTTTTTTACCTTACTAATTTTCACAGGCACAAGCGAAATATTTTAATTTCCGTTTTTTTCCAACGTTACCGCTTTTCGAATTGATGTATCGGCCTGACTTCAATGCTGCCGACCTGCGCGGGTGGAATTTGGGCAGCCAGTTGGATAGCTTCATCCAAATGCCGGGCTTCAATCAAATAAAAACCAGCCAGCTGTTCTTTGGTTTCGGCAAACGGTCCATCAGTAATGCTGATTTTACCCTCGCGCACTCTGATTGTAGTGGCTGTGTGTACCGGTTGCAGGGCTTCCGATGCCAAGCAATGACCTGATTTACGAATCCGTTCATCGTAGTCAAGACAATCACTGTCTGGTATAGCACCAAGCAGGCCCTCCACACCATAAACTAAGCACAAATATTTCATAGGTTTCTCCATTTAAAAAGATCTTTCAAGTATGACAAAAGTTAACTTTACCCCAGGCCGAGCACATCCCGCGTTTGTAAGTCATTGGCAATCGGCCGGATTTCCACGCATCCCAACGCGGCTCCGGGTATTTTAGCTGCCACCTGAATGGCTTCATTCAGATCACGAGCCTCAATCACGTAATAGCCACCGAGCTGTTCTTTGGTTTCAATAAAGGGGCCATCTGTGCTTGAAATCTTACCCTTGCGTACTCTAATCGTAATGGCCGCTGATGGCGGTAATAAACGGTTGCAATCGACAAAATGCCCGCTCTTGCGAATATCAGTGGTAAATTCACGGTATTCTTCGTAATGCTTATCGGCATCGACGTTTGACATTTGCTCCATGACTTTTTCGGCACAAATCAAACAAAGATATTTCATAGTTAATTCCTTATATTGAATTGAGAAAAATGACCGCGTTCAATGGTCGATTGACAGTGGACAAAATCGACAATCAGTTTATTGATTTTGCAGCTCAGTCAATCTTTTTTGCAGAAACCGCCGTTCAGGTGCTTGTTGGGCAAGTTGTAAAGCGTGTTGATAGGCTTCAATTGCTTCATTAGGCTGCCCTAATTTGCGATGAAAATCAGCCTTGGCGGCATACATGAAATGATAATCCGCCAATTGTCCCTGAGAAATGAGCGCTTCAATCAGTTCTAATCCTATTGCCGGTCCATCGCGCATTGCCACTGCAACCGCACGATTTAATTCGACAATAGGTGAAGGATAAATCTGCTTGAGTACGTTATACAATCCTACAATTTCACGCCAGTCGGTTTCTCCTGCACTCGGTGCTTCAGCATGCACGGCGGCAATAGCGGCTTGCAATGTATAAGCGCCAACCCCTGACAAACCAAGTGCGTGTTTCACCAGAATCACACCTTCACTGATCTGATCACGATTCCAGAGCGAACGGTCTTGCTCATCAAGTAAAATTAGATCGCCTTGCGCATTAATTCGGGCTGCCCGGCGCGAGTCTTGCAGAAGCATGAGAGCCAGAAGCCCGAAAACTTCCGGCTCTGACGGCATCAATTCCAGGAGCAACCTGCCAAGACGTATTGCTTCAGCTGAGACATCAGGCCGCATCAGTTCAATACCGGATGATGTTGAATAACTCTCATTAAATACCAAATAGATAACTTTTAGAGCTGAATCCAGACGATCTGGCAAATGTTCCCGTTCCGGAACCTCATAGGGAATCCGCGCATCACGGATTTTTGCTTTGGCGCGCACAATTCGCTGTGCGACTGTTTTGGGTGTTATCAGAAAAGCATGAGCAATTTCTTCAGTACTCAACCCGCAGATTTCTCGTAAAGTCAAGGCGATCTGAGCTTCTGGGGATAAACTCGGATGGCAACAGGTAAAAATCAAGCGTAATTGATCATCTTCCAGACTCTCATTCGAATTGTCATGAGCCGGAGAAATTAAAGTAGCGAGATATGCGGGTGTTTCATCAATACTATCAAAACGCGCGTTCCGCCGGAATTTATCAATGGCTTTAAAACGTCCGACAGACACCAGCCAAGCTCTCGGGTTGTCTGGTATACCCTGTTGCGGCCATTGCTCCAGTGCAATTTTGAATGCATCGTGGAGTGCCTCCTCTGCTTGATCGATGTCCCCAAGTAAGCGTATTAACGTAGCAAGTACACGTCGGGATTCATTGCGATAAATCTGTTCTAATGTTTCTGGATAATTTTGTACCGATTTCGTCAATTGGATTACCTTTTATCTTTGGGCAACCTTTTCAAGTTACACCCTATAACCGTTGGAATGTGCCCGGTATGTCCAAGACTTTGCCCTTGTCCTGCTTTAGTGGTCGCGCGTTTGTATGCTGCTATGAAGCTTATAAAACTATTAACATAATCAAACTTCTCAGAGCATATCTTGATCCATTACTTAAAATACTGAGACATAAACAAATCGACGATAAGCCTTCAGTAAGCTGAATCTAATCACACTTGTTCCGGATACTGCTGATTAAAATATTTATCATAATTGTTGACGTGGTTAATATTCCCACGTATAGTCCTGCCGTGCGGGAAAATATCTCGCACCATTTGATGTCACTCATTAGAAAAAATTGAACTGATGAGAACTTAATTTTCAAAGGAAAACTACAATGAAATTAATGACTAAAAGGACCTCAACAACTACAGCTGAAGTGCTGGCAATATTCGTAACATCGTTGCTTCTTCATGAAAAAAATTCAGTAACATAGCAGTTGATCTATCAAGCTAATTGGCGGTGACTGTGTCTGTTGTGAGCATGAGGGCTGTATTGATTTTTGTCGATAAAGTAACAGCAAATGATTCAAACAAGAAATCTATAATGATTCTTAAAACGCTCTTTTAATGATGAAAGCTACTATACCTTGAGTAACTGTAGTGGTCGATTTGAAATAGCTCATGCATAAATTAAAAATAAGATTTATTACTCATTCACACAACTGAAATTCCATTCGCCTCGAATAGATTTCTCAGCTTCAGCAAACTGTCTATTACCAAGCAAAGATTAATGCTGCTAATTTATACAGCAGCTTAGTAAATAGACTTTTACATCTAACAATTTATTAATTGAAAATCTGATAAGTCGTTGGTTAATCGGCTTTGTAATGTCAAGCCCGAAAATAAACTTCCAACATCTTATCTAATAAATTACCGGATCTACTAAGGTTCTAGTAGCTTTAAGCGGATACTTTTTGTGGAATTAATTGGCAGTATTCAGGGGAGTACTGTCAGCAATGCAAGTGATCATTGCGCAAGACCTTGAAAAGATAGGTTTTCGCACTACGCTTTCCACAAAGATTATCAACCTTATGACAAATAAGATAATTCTATTTAAATTTTAAAGATCAAATTCTATTTATTTCGGCATTCAAAAATTTCTTTGGCTCTGAAGAACAGGCATTATCATTTTTAATGATGTATTTCTGAAAGACGCTCGCGAATTTTACAATCAGAAATAGAGTAATACTCGGGAAAAAATAGATTACGCAAGGAAAACCCAATGGAGGGCATTATTTACACAAATCTAGACGTAAATAGTTTTCATTTACGAACTGTATTAAGTGAACTAGAACAAGCTTTTAAAACATTTTTTAAATTTTGAAAACACATAACTTCTTCAAACTCGTCAAAGGAACCTTACATGAGAATTAATAACTTCATGATATCAAATATCCTTTCCAAGGATATAACCCAGCGGCTAAATGCGATAACTACTGCTGCGTTATTCTTCATAGGCATGCTTGTTGCACCTGTTGGAATAGTTAGTGCAGCCTCACTACCTGCCGGAACCACCGGAGTGAAATGGAATCCGGGGCACTATTACACCATTCAAAACTGGGCCAATGATGACCCGATCTACATGGCAAAAGTCTACAAAGAACTAAAAGCAACCCCTGCATTACGCGGAATGCAAATGCGTTTCTTATGGGGTTGGATCGAAAAATCACCGGGTGTATATGATTTCTCGATTATCGATAAGCATCTGGAAAAACTCGCCCCCATGGGCAAGCGCCTGGTTATTCAGGTACAAACCAAATCATTCGAAGCCGACTGGAAGCTCATACCTGAATATCTGAAGGCTCCAAAATATGAGGGCGGGGCTTTTGCATTCAGGGACTGGGGGTCCAATACCATAGACGGCCGTAACATTAAATTATGGAATCCTTACGTGCGTGACCGTCTGATCGCCTTATTCAAGGCATTGGGTCAGCGCTACAACTCACATCCCCATGTTGAAGGTATCGGCATGATAGAAACAGCTCTGGGACAATCAGTAACACCGCTGACAACGGCTCAAACTGATAAATGGTTTGACAATTTAATTGTCGTGCACCAGAAAATGCGTACCTTTTTCCCTAATACCATGACGATTCAGGAAATAAACTACCCACGCGATTATCTTAAACAAATCGCTACCGCGATAGTAAAAATGGGCGGAGCGCTTGGCTGCCCGGATGTCTATCCGGATGAACCAGGTTTAAATTATTCCGGGACTCCCAAAGGCGCTTACCACTATTTTTCTCAGCTTTCAGGAACTGTACCGATAGCGCCAACAGTGGAAAAGGTCAATTATTTAAACACTCGCGGGGATAAAAAAGGCCATGTACCCACCGTTCAGGAGCTTCTTGTATTTGCACGTGACGAATTAAAATCCAATTATATTTTCTGGCAACGACTTCCTGAATATGTCGATAATGTCTTAGAGGTCATGAATTTTACTAACCAAAAAAGTACTCCGTCCGGTGGTCTGAAAGCGGCCTGCCCGACTGCTTACCCTTCCTGTATCAAGAATTAGTAATTTTTCTGATTTGTAGTAATCGCAAGCGGATCTGATGGATTGCCTTACCAAAATGGACATTTGTCAGATCAAAGCTGCGGCTATTACAGATGACTTGTTGGACTACTGGCTGTTGATTGTTATGGCGGAAAACAGCCTTCCAACATCTTATCCGAAGGATCACCCGAGCAACGGGTGATCCAGTAATATTCAGCAAGTACTTTTGTGGCATTCATAAGCAGTATTTCATGAATACTGCCAGCAACTCAAGTCATTGCAGAACAAACTCTCGATGGTTAACTGTGTACACCACATTTTCCATGCCAATTGGCAAATTGATGATAAATGAATCAATTTGCCACGTATTAAAAAGAGCGGGCAGTTCTTATTCAGAAGTTTCCTGCTCTAAATAGCGCTCATTATCTCTTTTTTGATAATGTGTTTTTGATCAATATCCGCGATTCTTTGCAATCGCGAATATAACGGCGCTCAAATTAAGGGATTGTATTAGGAAGAAAAGATTATTTATGAACATCAGAGATGTAAATAGTTTTCATTTGCAGATTGATTGCAATAAATCGGTCAATCTTCCGAAGCATTTATCCAAACTTTGAGCAATACACCACTTCTTCAAACTCATCAAAGGAATCTTAAATGAAAGTTGAGAATTTCATGAAACCAAACATTATCTTACCGACTGTACGCAAACGGATGAACGCTATATTCATTACAGCGTTATTCGTCATAGGCATGGCTATTGCATTCACTGGAATAGTGCATGCGGCTCCACTGCCTGCCGGTACTACGGGAATAAAATGGAACCCTGGCCATTATTACACCATTCAAAACTGGGCTAATGATGACCCGATCTACATGGCAAAAGTTTATAAGGAATTAAAAGAAACCCCTGCTCTGCGGGGCATGCAACTGCGTTACTTATGGGGTTGGATCGAGAAATCACCGGGTGTCTATGATTTCTCTTCCATCGATAAGCATCTTGCCAAGCTTACTAAAATGAACAAACGTCTGGTCATTCAAGTGCAGACCAAATCATTTGAAGCTGACTGGAAGCTCATACCGAATTATTTAAAAGCCCCTAAATATGAGGGTGGCGCATTTGCATTTAATGACTGGGGAGGATCTAAAACGATAGACGGTTATAACATCAAATTATGGAACCCTCATGTACGTGACCGTCTGATCGCCTTATTCAAGGCACTGGGCAAACGCTACAACTCGCATCCGAATTTTGAAGGTATCGGCATGATCGAAACGGCTATGGGTCAAGCGGTGAAACCGCTGACAACGGCTCAGGCTGATAAATGGTTTAACAATTTAATCATTGTGCAGCAAAAAGCACGGACATTCTTCCCCAACACCATGACCATTCAGGAAATCAATTATCCGCGCGAATATCTCAAGCAAATCACTACCGCGATGGTAAAAATGGGGGGGACACTCGGTTGCCCGGATGTTTATCCGGATGAGCCCGGCCTGAATTATCCTCCCAGTCCCTATTCCCCTCCAGGCGCATATCACTATTTCTCTAAGCTCTCAGGCACTGTACCGATCGCGCCGACCGTGGAGAAGGTCAATTATTTAAATACTCGTGGCGATAAAAAAGGCCATGTGCCTACCGTTCAGGAGCTTCTTGTATTCGCACGCGACGAATTAAAATCCAACTACATATTCTGGCAGCGCATCCCTAAATATGTCGATGATGTTCTTGAGGTTATGAACTATAATAATCAAAAAAGCACTCCGTCAGGCGGTCTCAAAACAGCCTGCCCAAAAACTTATCCTTCCTGCATTGGAAAGTAATATTTTTTGATCATTAGCAATCGTGATTTCATCTGGCAATTACCCGGCTTCATGAAGTAATTGGTAATTGTCAGATCAGCATTCCGGTTTGTTGAAAAAAACCATCAGAATTATTCACGATAAACTGTAAATCGACCCTGTACTATTTCACCGGAAATTTCATCCGGTCTCTTATCCAAAAATTCCCAATTTTGCGGCCATTCAGTAGCGCTGAACGGATCCTTTTGTGGATAGTTATAAGCGCATTCTCTCCATCCTTGTCAGTTCCATCAATCATTTTCCCGCAAACCTGCTGGTGCAAGCTTTATGCACCTTATTTCCGGCAATAATTGCCAAGTCAATAATAAATAAAGAAATTCTATTGCCACCAAAAAGAGCCCGCATTCTATATTTATTTCAGAATTCGAAAATTCTCCGCTTCGGTATAGTGATCATCATCTTTTTCTAACGTTGTTTTTCTGAAAGACACTCACGAATTTCTCCCATCAGAAATAAAACGTTCTTAAAAAGAGATTGCATTAGGAAGCACTCAACGGGGATATTTAAAAGCCCAAAACGTAAATAACTTCCATTTACAAGCTGTATTAAGTGAACAAGAGAAAGTTTTCAAAAACAACTCTTAGAATTCCGGGCAATACAATAACCTCTTCAAACTCACTATAGGAATCTTATATGAAACCAGATAATTTAATGAAATTGAACATTATTTTACCAATCGCATTCAAGCGGATAAATGCTATATTCATTGCAGCTTTATTCGTCATAAGCATGATTATCGCTTCTTCAGCATCCGTGCATGCGGCCCCGATACCTCCTGGAACCACTGGGGTAAAATGGCATCCAGGCCATTATTACACCATTCAAAACTGGGCCAATGATGACCCGATCTACATGGCGCAAGTCTACAAAGAACTCGAAGCAACCCCTGCACTACGTGGCATGCAAATGCGTTACTTGTGGGGTTGGATAGAGAAATCACCGGGCGTCTATGATTTCTCATCTATCGATAAGCATCTTGAGAAACTCACTGCGATAGGAAAACGCTTGGTCATTCAGGTACAAACCAAATCATTCGAGGCTGATTGGAAGCTCATACCGGATTATTTAAAAGCACCTAAATTTGAAGGCGGCGCATTTCCATTTAAAGATTGGGGATCGACCACTATAGACGGCTATAACATTAAATTATGGAATCCTTACGTGCGTAATCGGCTGGTCGCCCTGTTTAAGGCATTGGGCGAGCGCTACAACTCCCATCCGAATTTTGAAGGCATCGGCATGATCGAAACGGCTATGGGACAAGCAGTAACACCATTGACGACTGCTCAAACAGACGGTTGGTTTAATAATTTAATCATTGTGCAGCAAAAAGCGCGTACGTTTTTCCCCAATACCATGACAATCCAAGAGATCAACTACCCACGGGAATATCTCAAACAACTCACTACTGCAATGGTCGATATGGGCGGAGCGCTCGGTTGCCCGGATATTTATCCCGATGAACCAGGTCTGAATTTTCCTCCCAATCCACATTCTCCTCAAGGTGCATATCATTATTTCACTCAACTTTCAGGCATTGTACCCATCGCTCCGACAGTGGAAAAGGTCAACTATCTGAACACTCGCGGCGATAAACTAGGCCATGTTCCGACTATCCAGGAGCTCCTTATATTCGGACGCGATGAGTTGAAATCCAATTATATATTCTGGCAACGCCTGCCCGAATATGTCGATCAAGTCTTAGAGGTGATGAGCTGGAAAAGACAAACAGGCACTCCTTCAGGTGGCTTGAGAGCAGCCTGCCCGAGCGTCTACCCTTCCTGTATCACTGATTAATATTTCTGTAATACGCAGGCATCTGAAATAAAGTATCCATAACTCATCTGCAATCATCATCTTGACCGGAAAACATATCAATGCATTTATATTTTCGGTCGAAATGATGGTTAAGGATGCTAAAACACGGCGGCATCATTCCATCGCTCCAACTCGCGTGTGTGCAGTTCAAATCGTAGCGTAAGTTCGATTACTTACTCATCAACCTGTTGATTCCCCATCTGATTAAAGTAATTAGGGAATGTCCGCTGATTTTCCATCTTTTTTTCAATCTCAGTAGTCGGCAACGGCTCGGAGAAATAAAACCCCTGAAATCGAGTACATCCATGCAACACAAGATAAGTCAGCTGCTGCTCATTTTCCACCCCTTCAGCGATCACTTCCAAATCCAGAGCATGCGCCATGGCGAGAATAGCATCGATGATCGCCGTATCATCCGGATCGCCGGGAATGTCACGCACGAATGAACGATCGATCTTCAACGTATTGATTTGGTAGCGTTTGAGAAAGCTCAGATTGGAGTAACCGGTACCAAAATCATCGATCGAAATTTCAATCCCAAGCTCACTTAATTGCTGCAACGTCCTGATGGCTTCTTCAACATTCTCAATCAATTCGCTTTCAGTGATTTCCAGCGTCAAGTAATGTCCTTTTACTCCGGTTTCGTCCAATATGCGGACAATATTTTCCACGAGGGTTTTCTGCCGGAATTGAATGGCGGAAAGATTGATCGCTAACCTGGGGACCTCATAGCCTTGCTTTTGCCATGCTTTTATCTGCAGACACGACTGTCGCATCAGCCATTCTCCGATCGGTATGATCATGCCGGTCTCTTCAGCCAATCGAATAAATTTGATCGGATAAATAAGACCATCGCCGGGGTGCTGCCAGCGTAACAACACCTCGAAACCATCAGTCTTGCCGCCATTGACGTTAACAATCGGTTGATAGTGAAGCAGCAGTTCATCGTGCTTGAGCGCATTGCGCAAAGCGACTTCCATGGAATGCCGCTCTTTTGCCTGCCTGTTCATTTCCGGTTTAAAAAATTCACAGTTATTGCGGCCATTCTTCTTGGCATGATACATCGCAATATCGCTGTTCCTCAGCAGCGTCCATATATCTTCGCCATCATCCGGAAACAAGGAAATACCGATACTGCCGCTGATATGAAGTTCCTTCCCATCGATCAGAAAATGCAATTGCAATGCATCCAATATCTTTTGCGCTACCGCCTCGGCATCAAAAGCACTTTCAAGGTTGGACAGCAACACGATAAACTCATCTCCACCTTGGCGGGCTACCGTATCTTCACCCCGCACCACGGATACAAATCTGGCCGCCACCGCTTGCAACAGTTTATCCCCCACATCATGGCCTAATGAGTCATTGATAACCTTGAAGTTATCCAGATCAATGAACAATACCGCCACGCGTTCCCGGTGACGATTCCCATGCTCTAACGCGCGCTCGATGCGATCCTTCAGCAAGGCTCTGTTGGGTAACCCGGTTAAAATATCGTAGGTTGCCATCTCCAAAATACGCTGTTCAGCCTTATAACGTTCCGTGATGTCAACAAACATACCGATCAAATACAGGGGTTTTCCTGATGTGTCACAGATCGGTTTTTTAAAGGTATGAACCATCCGGTTTTGCTTAAGCATCGAATTCCACATGGTTTCTTCGAAATCAATTTGACACCCGCTCTCAAATACCTCCTGATCTTTGGCGAGAAAGTGCTCCATCTGAGCGGGCGGAAAAAGTTGACTGGCATCCGTTCCTTGCAGATCCTTAAAACTCAGTCCCCATTGCAATTCGCAGGCTTTGTTTATCGCCAATAATTTACTCTCGGTATCCTTGATGAAAATGGCGATAGGCAATAGATCTATTAATTCTTGAAATTTTGATACGTCGCTGGAAAATAAATAGTTTGTAATCATGCGTATTGATTCATCATTTTCATGAAAGTGACCTCATATGTGAGCTATTCCAGTTCAAGTAACATGGGCTACCAACACACACCCGGCAAGCTAACAGAAAACTGATGCTTTTGCCACGAATAAGCCTCTCTATTAATGGATTTACACCTTTGTATGTATGATTTTATCAACCCCGTGACAATTCACCGGCATGACACACAGGCAAGGGATCGTTAACTCAATGATATATCAGTCAGTTCGCAATATTGTATTTCCTGACGGCAAACATGCGCGATTCAAACGATTATTCCGCCTCCTCTATCTTGCCGCGTAACGACTTTTTCCTGCTCTGAAGCGTTTTCCCCTCCAGACGCTTGATCCTGGAAGCCTTTGTGGGTTGCGTGGGTCTACGCGGCTTGGTCTCGACAATGACGCTGTTGATCAGCGCCTGCAAACGATTCAGCGCATCCTCCCTATTCTTGATCTGGCTGCGGGACCGCTGCGCCTTGATGATCACGACACCTTCGCTGGAGATCCGGCTGTCTTTCAAATTCAATAGCTTCTCTTTGTAATATTCCGGCAAGGATGACGCGTTGATATCGAAGCGCAAATGAATCGCGGTCGATACTTTATTCACATTCTGCCCGCCGGCGCCTTGCGAGCGTACCGCCTGGATCTCGATCTCAGTCAAGGGTATGGTGATGTTGTTCAATAATATCAACATGATGAATCGTTCTAATATTTCCCGTCACTAATTAAACGCTGAATGATGTATTTGCTTTGAGGTTTGCGCAATGGCCTATGATACCAATACCGGCTGTCATTCGTTATCGCGCGATGATCTCTACTCAAGGATACACACCTTAAATTGCAGACAGAATCCTTTCTAACAATCAAACATCGATACCGAATCCAATTGCAGAAAGTTTGAAGTCCTCGGGTTTTTATGTCATAAACCTCCTGATCAATAATCCAACCCTGCACTGTTTATCGCGATGCTAAAAAGTAAAGAATGACGCCATGGCTAAAACCAAAGAAATCAAAACAGAGCCATTGGAAAAACAACTGTGGAAAGCCGCCGACAAATTGCGCAAAAACATCGACGCGGCGGAATACAAGCATGTCGTGCTCGGATTGATGTTCCTCAAATACATCTCTGATGCGTTTGAGGAACTGCACGCCCGGCTTGAAAAAGGCGAAGGCGATTTGGCCGGCGCCGATCCCGAAGACAAGGATGAATACCAGGCGGAGAATGTCTTCTTTGTTCCCGCCGAAGCACGCTGGCCACATCTGGTGGCACAAGCCAGGCAACCCGATATCGGCACGCATGTCGATGCCGCAATGGATGCGATTGAAAAGGAAAATCCATCGCTCAAAGGCGTATTGCCCAAAGTCTACGCACGGCAAAACCTCGATCCCACCTCACTGGGTGAATTGATCGACCTGATCGGCAATATTGCGCTCGGCGATGCCAAAGCGCGCAGTCAGGATGTGCTCGGCCATGTGTTCGAATATTTCCTCGGGGAATTCGCACTGGCCGAAGGCAAGCAAGGCGGCCAGTTCTATACCCCGCGCAGCATCGTCGAACTGCTGGTGAATATGCTCGAACCGTACCAAGGGCGCGTCTTCGATCCGTGCTGCGGTTCCGGCGGCATGTTCGTGCAATCGGAAAAGTTTGTCGAAGAACACCAAGGCCGCATCAACGATATTTCCATCTACGGGCAGGAAAGCAACCAAACCACCTGGCGGCTGGCGAAAATGAACCTGGCCATCCGTGGCATCGACAGCTCGCAAGTCAAATGGAACAACGAAGGCTCGTTCCTGAACGACGCGCACAAAGACCTGAAAGCCGATTTCATCATCGCCAATCCGCCGTTCAACGTCAGCGACTGGAGCGGCGAACAACTGCGCGGCGACGCGCGCTGGCAATACGGCACACCGCCGCCCGGTAACGCCAACTTCGCCTGGTTGCAGCATTTCGTCTATCACCTGTCGCCCACCGGCATCGCCGGGGTGGTGTTGGCCAAAGGCGCCCTCACCTCCAAAACCTCCGGCGAAGGCGACATCCGCAAGCACCTCATTACCGACGGCAACCTGATCGACTGTATCGTCAACCTGCCCGCCAAATTGTTCCTGAATACGCAGATTCCGGCGGCATTGTGGTTTTTGAATCGGAATCGCGCGGGAATGGATATTGGGGGGCATACGGGGATAACCGTAGGGGCAAATGATGTACGGGCAAATAATCATTTGCCCCAACAAAATCCGCCCCAACACCATCACCCACACCCCCACGAAATTCTGTTCATCGACGCCCGCAACCTCGGCCATTTAATCAACCGCCGCACGCGCGAATTGTCGCATGACGACATCCAACAAATCGCCAGCACCTACCACGCCTGGCGCAACCCCGCCGTCATTCCCGCGCAGGCGGGAATCCAGCCGTATCAAGACATCAAAGGCTTCTGTGCCTCAGTGCCGGTGGAACGCGTCGCCGAACTGGATTATGTGCTGACACCGGGACGGTATGTCGGCCTGCCGGACGAAGAGGATGATTTTAATTTCCCCGAACGGTTTGCTGCGTTGAAAGCGGAATTTGAGGCACAATTGCAGGAAGAAGCGGCACTGAATAAAGCAATTCAGGAGAGTTTGGCTCGGGTGAAGGTATGAGCAATGTGGTAAGAAAGATGCATTCGATACAACAAGAAATTCCTTTATCAAAAACAACAAAATTTGTTGTAGATAATAGAGGACGGACAGCACCAACAGAGAAAACTGGAATACCACTTATAGCAACTAACTGCATAAACAATAACAATCTTTATCCTGTGTACGAAAACCTTCGATATGTCTCGCAAGAAACATATGACAATTGGTTCAGATCTCACCCTGAGCCAGGAGACCTGTTGCTTACGCTAAAAGGGAGTCAAAATGGAGCAGTTTGTTTAATCCCTGACCCAGTTAATTTTGTAATTGCACAAGATATGGTGGCGTTGAGGGTCGATGAAAAGGTTATTGATCCATTGTTCTTGTTTGCAGCTTTGCGCTCCGATGAGGTTCAAGCTCAAATAAAAAATTTGGATGTTAGTGGAGTAATACCACATTTAAAAAAGTCTGATTTTGATAAATTGATGTTGCCATATCCAGAACGGGACGCGCAGCGATCAATAGGTCAGTTTTATTTTTATACCTCAAAGAAAATAGACCTGTTGCACCGCCAGAACAAAACCCTCGAAGCCATGGCTGAAACGTTGTTCAGGCAGTGGTTTGTGGAGGAAGTACAGGATAATTGGAATGAAAAAGAGTTAAAAGATATTCTTGAATTTGTTGTAGACAATAGAGGCAAAACAGCACCAACAAGTGAAACTGGAATACCGCTAATTGCGACAAACTGCATTAAGAACAACAATATTTTCCCAACATACGAAAAGATTAGATATATAAGTGAAGAAACATATAGCAATTGGTTCCGCTCTCACCCTGAACCGGGGGATTTGATTTTTGTAAATAAAGGCACTCCCGGATGTATAAATTTAGCTCCCAATCCAGTTGATTTCTGTATTGCTCAAGACATGATTGCCTTACGAGTAAATAAAAACCATCTGAGCAACTACTACCTATTTTTATTTTTACGAAGTGAAGACGTACAGAATCAGATTATCAATTCAAGTGTCGGCACAACAATTCCTCATTTAAAAAAAACTGATTTATTAAGCTTCAAAATAATAATCCCGGATAATTACAAGACTAATGAATTCAATAAAATAGTTGAGTCATTTTTTCTGAAAATAAATTCTAATTCAAAACAAATCCGCACCCTCGGAACCCTCCGCGACACCCTGCTCCCCAAACTAATGAACGGCGAGGTGCGGGTTGATTATCCGTAGGGGCAAATAATCATTTGCCCCAACAAACCGCATAAAAATATGAATACGCGAGACCAAATTACTATTTATCAATCCGCCGATGGCAGCGTACGGCTTGAGGTTACGCTGGATCAAGACACGGTTTGGCTGACTCAGCGCCAACTGTCGTCTTTGTTTGGCAAGGATGTACGCACCATCAATGAGCATATTCGCAATGTGCTTGCGGAACAGGAACTCGCGGCTGAGGCAACCATCCGGAAATTCCGGATAGTTCAACAGGAAGGCGAACGCAAGGTCAGCCGCGAGATTGAACATTACAATCTGGATATGATCATTTCCGTCGGTTACCGCGTCAATTCCAAAAAAGGTACGCAATTCCGTATCTGGGCCAGTCACGTGCTCAAACAATTTCTGGTGCAAGGTTATGCACTGAATGAGCAGAAACTTCAGGAACAACAACAAAAACTCGCGGATTTAAAACAGGCGATTGCGTTGTCATCCCGTTTGTTCCAGCAGCAAAACCTGACCGCATCCGAATCGCAAGGCATCTTGTCGATCCTGGAGCAATACAGCCACGCATTGACAGTGCTGGACGATTACGATCACCAGCGTTTACAAGTGATCGGAATCCAGCAAACCGGGCCGCGCAGAATTTCCTATGATGAAGCGATCCAGCAAATCCGGCTGTGGCGTGAACAGGAGAAACTGAGCGGATTGTTCGGCAATGAAAAAGATGATTCCTTCAAAAGCTCGTTGGAAACCATTTACCAAACGTTTGGCGGCACAGAACTCTATCCCAGCATCGAGGAAAAAGCGGCCAATCTGCTGTATTTCATCGTCAAGAATCATTCCTTTTCCGATGGCAACAAACGCATTGCCGCCGCGCTGTTTGTCTGGTTTCTGGCGCGTCATGATTATTTATTTAACACTGATGGAGAAAAGCGCATTGCCGATAATGCCTTGGTTGCGTTTACGTTATTGATTGCCGAAAGCAAACCGGAGGAAAAAGATACGATGGTGAAAGTCATCATCAATTTGATCAATGGCAATAATCCGTAGGGGCAAATGATTATTCCCAGGATGGGGCCTATTTTATTACCGTTTGTACACATAACCGGATGCCGTTGTTTGGGGAAATTGTTGATGGGGTTATGGTGTTGAATACAGCGGGACAGATCGTAGAAAAATGCTGGGGTGCGATACCCGAGCATTTTCCGCAGGTCACATTGGATGAATTCGTGATCATGCCTAATCATGTGCATGGGATTATCATCATCAATGGCACGAATCCCGTAGGGGCAAATAATTATTTGCCCCTACATTATTTGCCCCTACCATCCAACGAAACACCCACACAATTTAACGAAACACCCCGGCCATTGCAACATGGCACATCCCGCACGATTGGATCTATGGTGCGGGGATTCAGAATTGGCATTACCCGATGGTTTCGCGCCAATACCGATATTCATACGGTTTGGCAGCGCAATTATTACGAGCACATTATCCGCAATGAGGATGCTTACCTGAAAATCGCGGAATATATTCAAACCAATCCGCAACGTTGGGAAACCGATACCTACCATGTCTAGAGGCCAATGATTATTGGCCCCTACTTGTCTTCGTGCACAAGAAAGCGCATCATTCGATGATCTATTTGGAGGAGAACCATGAGAACCACCATCGTATTGGATGACGAATTACTGGAAAAAGCGCAAGCCTTGACCCATGTGCAAGAGAAATCCGCATTGGTCAAAGAAGCCTTGAAAGCGCTGATCGAACGGGAAAGCGCCAAAAGGCTGGCCAATTTGGGCGGCTCTGAGCCACAGCTGAATGCTATCCCTCGCCGACAAACCAGCGAATAACCGCCGCAATGATTCTGGTCGACACCTCGGTTTGGATTAACCATCTGCGCAATAACGATCCGCATTTAGTCCGCCTGCTGACCGGGAACAGCGTATTAGGTCACCCCTTTGTTCGTGGCGAACTGGCGCTGGGCCATTTGCGCCAGCGTGAAGCCATTCTGGCCGCACTGGATAACCTGCCCCAAGCCCCCATTGCGTTTGCCGATGAAGTGAATGTTTTCATCGAGCAACATGCGCTATTTGGTTTAGGCATCGGATTGATCGACGCGCATTTGTTGGCTTCCACACGGTTATCCGGCAATACCCGGCTGTGGACACAGGATGAGCGGCTTCTGGCAGCCGCGTTACGTCTTAATTTGGCAGCATCAGTTCACCATGACTAAACTCAACGAATCGGCGATTGAAGCGTTGGCGATCGAACTGTTTGAGCAGCTCGGTTACAGTCATATCTACGCGCCTGACATTTCCCCCGATAGCGATCACCCGGAACGCAGCCGCTATGACGAGGTGCTGCTCACCGGCCGGTTGGGCAAAGCGCTCCAGCGCATCAATCCGGGTATGACGGCTACGGTATTACAGGCTACGTTGAAAGAAGTTGCGCGCATTCATTCCCCCGAATTACTGACTAACAATGAAACCTTTCATCGCCTGCTGACCGAAGGCGTCAAAGTCAGCACCCAGCATGAAGGCCACGAACGCGGCGAGATCGTGTGGTTGATTGATTTTGACAATCCCGGCAATAACGAATTTGTCGTCGCCGATCAGTTCACCGTAATTGAAAACAGCCAAAACAAGCGCCCGGATCTGGTGCTGTTTGTGAATGGGATCCCGCTGGTCGTGATTGAGCTTAAAAATGCAGCCGATGAGAACGCCAGCACCCAATCCGCATTCCGGCAACTGGAAACCTATAAACGCAGCATCCCCGGTTTGTTTACCTACAATGCCTTGCTGGTGATTTCGGATGGACTGGAAGCCAAAGCCGGTTCGCTGTCGGCGGGCTTCAGCCGTTTTATGACGTGGAAAATTCCCGATGATGTTGGGGCCATGCATGGTGTAGGGGCAAATGATTATTTGCCCCTACGGTTCGAATTGGAAACGTTGATCAACGGGATGCTGAACAAAAAAACCTTGCTCGATCTGGTGCGGCATTTTGTGGTATTCGAGCAATCCAAGAAAGAAGACCCCAAAACCGGCGTGATCAGCATTCATACGGTGAAAAAGATTGCCGCCTATCACCAATATTACGCGGTGAATGCTGCGGTGGCTTCTACCTTGCGTGCGGCGGCTGTAGGGGCGAATGATGTAGGGGCAAATAATCATTTGCCCCTACAAGTAAACGAACCTCCTGCCAGCTATGGCCTAGCCAGTGTCACGCAGCAACCCAATGGCGACAAAAAGGCCGGTGTCGTATGGCACACGCAAGGCAGCGGCAAATCGCTGTCGATGGTGTTTTATACCGGCAAAATCGTGCTGGCGCTGAATAATCCGACGATTGTGATGATTACCGACCGCAACGATCTGGACGATCAACTGTTCGATACTTTTGCCGCCTGCAAACAATTACTGCGGCAAGAACCCAGGCAAGTGGAAAACCGCCAGCAACTCAAAGAATTATTGCGCGTGGCATCCGGGGGCGTGATCTTCACCACCATCCAGAAATTCCAGCCGGAGGAAGGCAATGTGTACGAAACACTTTCGGATCGCCACAATATCGTGGTGATCGCCGACGAAGCGCATCGCACGCAATATGGATTCTCAGCCAAAACAGTGGATGACAAGAATGCCAGCGGCGAAGTGATCGGCAAGAAAATAGTATACGGTTTTGCCAAGTATCTGCGCGATGCGCTGCCCAATGCGACCTATTTAGGCTTTACCGGCACGCCGATTGAAAAAACCGACGTGAACACACCCGCGGTGTTCGGTAACTATGTGGATATTTACGATATTGCGCAGGCGGTGGAAGACGGTGCCACGGTGCGCATTTTTTATGAGAGCCGTCTGGCCAAGGTGGCGTTGAGCGAGGAAGGCCGGAAACTGATCAAAGCGCTGGATGATGACCTGGATCAGGATGAGCTGACCGATACGCAAAAAGCCAAGGCCAAGTGGACACAGATGGAAGCGCTGATCGGCAGCGAACGGCGCATTCAAAACATCGCGCAGGATCTGATCAATCATTTTGAAGCGCGCCAGGAAGTCTTTGCCGGTAAAGGCATGATTGTGTGCATGTCGCGCCGCATCGCAGCGGAACTTTATGCCGAGATTGTCAAGCTGCGGCCAGTATGGCATTCCGATGATTTGAATAAAGGCATGATCAAGGTGGTGATGACCGCAGCATCGTCCGATGGCCCAAACATGGCGCAACACCACACGAGCAAGCAGCAGCGCAAATTATTGGCTGAGCGCATGAAGGATGATAGCGATGAACTTAAACTGGTGATCGTGCGCGATATGTGGCTGACCGGTTTTGATGCGCCGTGCATGCATACGCTGTATATCGATAAGCCGATGAAAGGCCATAACCTGATGCAAGCCATCGCGCGGGTCAATCGCGTGCATGGCGACAAACCCGGCGGACTGGTGGTGGATTACCTCGGCATTGCATCGGATTTGAAAGAAGCATTGTCGTTTTATTCCGAGGCTGGCGGCAAGGGCGATCCGACCTTGATGCAGGAACAGGCGGTACAGCTGATGCTGGAAAAACTCAAGGTCGTTTTCGCCATGTATCACGGTTTTAGGTATGAAGATTATTTTGCGGCGGATACCTCGAAGAAGCTGGCGCTGATTCTGGCGGCTGAGGATCATATTCTCGGGCTGGACGATGGCAAGAAGCGCTATATCAATGAAGTCACCGCATTGTCTCTGGCGTTTGCCATCGCCATTCCGCATGAGCAGGCACTGGTTGTGAAGGATGAAGTGGCGTTCTTCCAGGCGGTCAAAGCGCGTTTGTCCAAATTCGACAGTACCGGCGGCGGAAAAACCGATGAAGCCATTGAAACCACCATCCGGCAAGTCATCGACCGGGCGCTGGTATCGGAACAGGTGATCGACGTTTTCGATGCCGCCGGGATCAAGAAGCCGGATATTTCAATCCTGTCCGAAGATTTTCTGGCAGAGCTTAAAAATTACCGGCACAAAAATGTCGCGTTGGAAGTATTGAAGAAATTGCTCAACGATGAGCTGAAAGTACGTGCCAAGGTCAATCTGATGCAAAGCCGATCATTGATGGAGATGCTGGAAAACGCCATCAAGAAATATCATAACAAAATCCTGACCGCTGCCGAAGTCATCGAGGAATTGATCAAGATCAGCAAAGAAATTGTCGCCTCGGACAGAGAAGCCGAGAAG
Source organism: Nitrosomonas ureae (assembly GCF_001455205.1). Taxonomy (NCBI): domain Bacteria; kingdom Pseudomonadati; phylum Pseudomonadota; class Betaproteobacteria; order Nitrosomonadales; family Nitrosomonadaceae; genus Nitrosomonas; species Nitrosomonas ureae. The sequence goes on along the minus strand of NZ_CP013341.1, from coordinate 2,061,023 downwards.
CTGCAATTATCGACATTCGAATACGCTTTTTACACTGCCGTGGCCAGTAATGACAGCGCCCGTGAGTTGATGCAGAATGATCAGTTGCGTGAACTGGCGGTCGTACTGACGCAGCGCGTGCGTCAAAACGCTTCGATCGACTGGACTATCAAGGAAAGTGTCAGAGCCAAGCTGAAAGTCATTGTCAAAAGAACGCTCAAGCAATATGGCTACCCACCGGATATGCAATTACTGGCGACTGAAATGGTGTTAAAGCAGGCGGAATTGATCGCCAATGAATTGGCTGCCTGATTACCGGCAAAATGATTATGTTTTAGCACGAAGATAAAGAGTTTTTCTGTCGGATCCCGACAGTTGCCGTTCTTCAATCTCAAACAGAGCTTTTTTGTCTTTGACAAGATCCGAGAGCTTTTTGTAGCCATACAATCTTGAATCAAAGTCGGGCTGCAGTTTAATCAGGTAACTCCCGAAAACACTCAGATTGGCCCAACCCGTATCATCAACGGATTGTTCCAATGCGGTCAGAACAAATTCTTCCGGAAATTCAGGCTTTTGTTCCACTGCTTTCGTAGCAGCTTTGGTTCTTGTGGATTTCTTTTTAGTCTTGGCCTCGGGTAGCGGTTCGGTCGATTCGCTAGTCGAGCTTGAACGAAGAATTTCGGTAAACACAAATTTGTGGCATGCATTGCGAAAAGCATCCGGGGTTTTCTTCTCACCAAACCCAAGAACCATCAATCCTTCTTCACGAAGTCGCATAGCCAGACCCGTAAAATCACTATCACTGGTAATCAGACAAAACCCATCAAACTTGCGCGTATAGAGCAAATCCATCGCATCAATAATCAATGCGCTATCTGTCGCATTTTTTCCGGTGGTATAGGCAAACTGCTGCACCGGCTTGATCGCATATTTTTGCAGCACCTTCTTCCAGGAAGCGCTCGCTGGGGCTGTAAAATCCCCATAAATACGCTTTACCGTCGCTTCCCCGAAGCGCGCAATTTCAGCGAGCAGGCTCTCAATGACGGCCGCCCGGGCATTATCGGCATCAATCAACACCGCCAATCGCAAGGTGGGTTCTTCGGGTTCATTTTTTGCAACTAATCGTGGAGAGGCCAAGATAATCCCAACCGTTGAAAGTGAAAATGAAGATTAGTGTATACGCTTAATAGTGAGACTACCAAGCACAATATTTCTGGGATCACCCCATGTAAAACCATGGCGTTATGGGATGATCACATTTCCTGCGAGCTGCTTGTTTTATACTGTATCTATCCGGCAGCTTAGCCATAACCTTATCAAGGTAAGATAGAATAAGCCATTGCGATACTCACTGAGCTAGAAATAAAAATGCGCATTGCAATCATCGGCGCCGGTTGTTCCGGCCTCACCGCTATCAAGCATCTGGTGCAAGCAGGCCTGAACGACATCGTTTGCTATGAGAAAAGCGATCAGATTGGCGGCAACTGGGTGTATACCGCGACACCAGGCCATAGCAGCATCTGCAAGGCGACGCATACGATTTCCAGCAAATCCATGTCGCAGTTCAGTGATTTTCCGATGCCGGATGACTATCCGGATTATCCCAGCCACCAGCAGATACTGGCTTATTTTCAGGCGTATACCGAGCATTTTCAGCTGCAAAAATATATCCGCTTCAATGTCGCCGTTCAGCAAGTCAGGAAAATAGCAAAGGAACGGTGGCATTTGTCTTTGAGTGATGGCACCGAAGCGGAATTTGATTATCTCTTTATTGCCAATGGACACCTATCCATTCCGCGCCACCCGGACTGGAAAGACGATTTTTCCGGACACTACCTGCATGCCCACGATTATAAAACCAATCAAGGATTGGAAAACCAGCGGGTACTCGTAGTCGGTGCCGGAAATTCCGCCTGCGATTGCGCGGTTGATGCAAGTCGTGACACCGCTCGCGTCGATATCAGCTTGCGCTCTGCGCAATACATTATTCCCAAGCTCATTATGGGTAAACCCACCGATACTTTTGCCGCTACATTGCAGTGGCTGCCGCAGCGCCTACAAAACCGGCTGCAAAAAATTTCCCTGCGCATTCAGATCGGGCGTTATCGTGATTATGGATTACCCGAGCCTGATTTTTCACCCACGCAAGCGCATCCCACCATCAATTCGCAGATCTTCGATAGAATCCGGCATGGCAAAATACACCCACGCTCAGCCATACAAGGGATTTCAGGGCAAACAGTGTATTTTACCGATGATTCATCGCAGGAATACGATGTCATCATTGCCGCAACCGGTTATACCATCAGCTTTCCATTTTTCGATGCGAACTTCATCAACTGGAAGGATGCCGCCCACATCCCGCTTTACTTGCGCGTCTTTCATCCCGACCATCCCAGCTTGTTTTTCATCGGGTTGATACAGCCACAAGGCTGTATTTGGACACTCGCAGAAGCGCAATCCCAACTCATCGCACAGTTGTTGACGGACAAAATCCGGTTACCCGGCAATTGGCGTGAATCAGCCATGACTGAAGGAAAGAACTGGGCACAGCAATTCATTGCCCGTCCCCGTCATTCATTGGAAGTACATTACTATCCCTATCTAAAATCTCTGCGCCAGATAATCAAGAGCACAAACCAATCATCTAAATAGCGGTCATAAATGGATCCTGTGATTGCACGCTATACGCCTTACAATATCGTGTATGGTGTAGCAATATCCGATTCAAATACTATGAAAATGAACTATGAAACCTAAAAAACAACCTACCGGTGACCGCGTGGGCTGGCGCTTCGACAATAGTTATGCGCGCTTGCCCGATTATTTTTATGCGCAACAGTCTCCGGTTGCGGTTCGTGCGCCACAGATCGTTATAGTGAATCATGCCCTCGCAGCATCGTTGGGATTAAATATTGATGCTCTGACCGCCGAAGAAGCTGCCTTGCTGCTTTCCGGAAATGTGTTACCGCAAGGTGCACAGCCTATCGCGCAAGCCTATGCCGGCCATCAGTTCGGCCATTTCGCGATGCTGGGCGATGGGCGGGCGATTTTACTGGGTGAACATCTTACGCCGACCGGCGAGCGATTCGATATTCAACTCAAAGGTTCGGGTCAGACGCCATTTTCGCGCCGCGGTGATGGTCGCGCGGCTTTAGCGCCGATGCTGCGCGAATATATCATCAGTGAAGCGATGCATGCGCTGGGTATTCCATCGACGCGCAGTCTTGCCGTAGTCACCACCGGAGAGCAGGTAATGCGCGAGACTCCACTCTCCGGTGCGATTCTGACCCGCGTAGCCGCCAGCCACCTTCGCGTCGGCACGTTTGAATATGCCGCCGGGCAAGGAGGTGCTGATGCGATTAGAATCCTGGCGGATTATACGATTCAACGTCATTATCCCGATCTGAATGATGCCGCAAATCCTTATCTGTCGCTGCTAAACCGGGTGATCGAGCGGCAAGCTGCATTGATCGCCCAATGGGTGCTGTTGGGCTTCATACACGGCGTAATGAATACGGATAACATGAGCATCAGCGGCGAAACCATCGACTATGGCCCGTGCGCATTCATGGATGCGTATAACCCCAATACGGTATTCAGTTCGATCGATCAGAACGGGCGCTATCGCTATAGCAATCAGCCGCTGATGGCACAGTGGAATCTGGCGCGCTTGGCTGAGACCCTATTGCCACTGATTGATCCGGTATCAGAAAAAGCCGTGGCGCTGGCGGAAGAAGCCATCCATGCTTTCCCTGCAATCTATCAGACCGAATGGACAACGGGGATGCGCAAGAAATTAGGATTGTTGACGGAACAAGCCGATGATCCAGAATTGATCGCCGACTTACTCACCTGGATGTATCAACATCAGGCGGATTACACCAATACTTTCCGCGCGCTGTCGGCAGAAACTTTGCCTGCGGATAGCCTGTTTCAGGACGATACGTTTGAAGCATGGCAGGCCCGCTGGCAAGCCCGGCTGGCACGCCAATCCGGAATTAAAGAACATTCGGTGCATTTGATGCAGGCCAATAATCCCGCAATTATTCCACGCAACCACCGCGTCGAGGAAGCACTCACCGCAGCTTCCGAACGAGGCGATTATACATTGACACAGCAATTGCTTGCAGCAGTGGCTCATCCCTATGCCGATGTATCGGAATACTATGATTACCGCACACCGCCCGCGCCGTCGGAACGTGTGTATCAAACATTCTGCGGGACGTAAACTACTGAATGAATAATCCTTGCAAGGAGAACAGATATGGCAATTACCCTTAATCACACCATTGTGCCCTGCTTTGATAAAGTCGCATCGGCGAAATTTTATAGCCGCGTATTCGGTTTTGAATACGTGGGCGTATTTTCACATTTTATTGTCGTGCGCGTTAACGACACATTAAGTCTTGATTTCGATAACCAGGAACGGTTTATGCCGCTTCACTATGCATTCAAAGTATCCGAAGCGGAATTTGACACCCTATTTATGCGGCTGCAGGCTGAGCACATTCCCTACGGCAGTAGCCCGGGCACTCCGGACGACATGACAATCAATCATAATTATGGTGGCCGTGGCGTTTATTTTCGCGATCCTAACGGGCATCTGCTGGAAATGCTGACAGCGGATTACGTTATTCCATCACCGTGATTGTTGCGCAGACAATTATTCAGTATCTTCCTAAGATGCGATATTCATGTTGCCCGGTATAATACTCATCATGGCGCTATTTATACCGGATAGTACCAACCCGATTCAAAGTGCTGCAGACCATTATCAGCACGTAGACGCCTATCAGGCAACGATCAAATCCACACACAGCAAGCAGCCTGACAATCCGGATATGATTCGCTATTACTTCAAGAAGCCGGGTCATGTTCGCATAGAAATAATTGCACCCGTATTCAAAGGCGCAGTATTGATTTATAGCCCGAGCTCCGGGAAGGTCAAATTATGGGTATTAGGGCACAGCAAATTCCCTTCTTTCAGTTTAAGCCCGGAAAATAAAGTGATTCAGAATCCATCCGGTCAACGGATCGATCGTTCGGATCTCGGCGCCTTGTATAAAAACATCATGGCGCTGCAAGATCATGGCAGAACCACAGTGATCGGCCAGGAGTCAATTGCCGGAGAAACCGCTTTACATCTCACTGTCGAGGCGGAACGCGGTTTCAGCGTGAATGACATAGCCCGGTTTCAGCTGTGGTTGGACATCACCACCGGCTTTCCTCTTAAAGTGATAAGTTACAAAGCGGACGGCAGTTGGATTGAACAAGTGGAAATGTCAGATTATCGAATTAATCCGGTATTCCCTCCCGATCTCTTTGAGCAATAGTGACATGACAACAGAATTTAAATTTGTCACAGAATGGCGGATTGATGCACCGTTAGTAGAAGTATGCGATGCGATTAGTCACTGTCTGGATTGGCCACTGTGGTGGAAAGGTGTTGAAGCAGTGAAAATGCTTGAAAGCGGCGATGCGAATGGTATCGGCAGCGTGCATCGCTTTACGTGGAAAGGGCGAATTCCCTATCGCTTTACATTTGACCTACGCGTCACCGGCTGGATCCCGCTTACGCTGCTGGAAGGTCGAGCACAGGGTGACATTATTGGAACTGGCCAATGGATTTTTTTCCGTGAAAATGAACTAACCGTGGTGCGATATCACTGGCACGTCTACCCTAACCGGCGTTGGATAAATCTGATTGCTCCAATCGCATCCCCGCTATTTAGATGGAATCACCATCAAGTCATGCGGCAAGGCGCAGAAGGCATGGCTCGCCTGTTAAATGCCCGAATAAAAAGCTTTCAAGCTTCAACCGAAACGACTCAAAAATAACTTGAACGATCTCCGCAGCTTGCTGGATCAGTTATCCGTTGGAGATTCAGCACCCGCATCCTGTTTCTTCCATTTGTCGTAACACTCAAGCCCACAATAATATACGATGTAATCCGTCGCCTTGACACTCGTCGCTTCAGATAACGGTATCTCTTTAAAACACACTTCGCAAGACACTATCTCCGGCGCTACGATTTTCTCCTGTTCAATCATTTCAAAACCTCCTATCACTGAAAATCGATTTTGCTTCATTAATCTTATCGCGTTGCACAACACCATCACCCTGCCTTTATTGCGATGGCGGGGGCGGCGGATTTCCGGATGGTGGTGGTGGTGGCGTAAAATTTTCTGACGGGTTTGTAATCCTTGGGCTGGCATTGCTGTTCACCGGCGGGTTACCCGTAATTCTTCCCGAAACCGGCACACGATGGCCTTTTGCATACATACATTGAATATAGCTCATGTCGTATTGCCGTTGACTCATATACCCGGAAGTCTCAGCCGTGCCCGAACCAACGACACCGCCCGCTAGAAGCCCGGTTCCTGCGCCAATTGCAGCGCCCTGCCCGCCACCTATGGCAGCACCTGCAGCGGCACCAAGCCCTGCCCCAATCGCCGCGCTTTCTATACCGCTGACTTGAGAAGCTTGGCGCGGCGTTTTACCGCCAACTTGCTCATAGGCATAAGTCCTGCACTCAAAATCATCCATACGAAACTGCTCAAAGCTCTTTCCAGTGCCTGGCAACGTCATGACGCTCGGGCCAGTCGGCAGATTCACGCAGGCGGTTATTAAACCTGTCACCAACAGGATGGATAATCTTCTAAAAATTAACATACTCGGCCTCTCACATTATTGTCCGGGCGGTTGCGGCGCCACTTGCAGCCAGCCGCCAGGGCAGTTCCTGACATAGGGATAATAACCATCCGGATCTTTACAATAATACCAGTAATTGGTGCGTGGTTGCGCGGGCTGGACCGATTGTACGGGCTGCTGGATTTGCTGCTCGATATATACATGCGGCGTAGCCGGAACAATCACCGTCGGAGGATAAGCATAGGCAGGAGGAAAGTAATAGGAAGGATAGCCATAGCCATACCCGCCAAATCCATAACGACCGAAGCCATAGCCTCCATAGCCTCCATAGCCTCCATAGCCGTAACCGCCATAATATCCTGGCCCGTAATAACCCAGGCCAATACTTAAATGACTATGTCGATGTCCATGCGCCCAAACAGAGCTGCTTGCCACGATTGAAAGTAGCGCAATTGCCAGAAATATCCGCTTCGCATCTCGCATAAAAAGATCCATTGAATATGTGTAGTATCAAACCAAAAATTAGACTGACACATTACCTGAGAATTCCATTGGTTGAGGAACGACATTTTCCGCTTATAGAAATTTTAATAATCTAAAATTGATACGGATATTCTTTGAGCATGCGCCGCAGAATTATTCACCCGCATCACTTTCCCGGACAATACGTGCAAGATCCAACAAATTGCTTGCGCCGGTTTTTTGCATGATCTTGGATTTATGGATTTCAACAGTGCGATGACTGATACCCAGGCAAGATGCGATTTCTTTGTTAGTATGTCCTTGCACCGCCAGAGTCATCACTTCCCGCTCACGTCCTGTGAGCTTTATCAGACACGATATCATTTCTTTATTACGCGCAATGTCACTTATCCTTTTCTTCGCCTCTGCGAAAGCAGCACGCACGCAAACCAGCAGTTTCTCCCGAATCACCGGCTTTGTCAGAAAATCCACCGCCCCTCCCTTGATCGCTCTCACGCTCATCGGAATATCGCCATGTCCGGTAAGAAAAATTACAGGCAGTGCAATCTTGCGCCAAGTGAGCTCTTCCTGCAGACGCAGACCGTCCATCCCCGGCATTTTTACATCGATGATGATGCAACCAAAGAAATCAGGATGATAAGCACTTAGGAAAGTGTCCGCATTCGCGAAAGCTTGCACACGAATACCTGCCTGTTCAATCATCAGCATCAGTGAATCCCGCACGGCTGCATCGTCATCTACAATAAATACAGTCGGTTCATGCATGATCATGGGGCAAAAGGTAAAGTAAAAAGAAACTTGGCACCAGATTGTGTATCAGAATCCAGCCAGAGATGACCGCCATTGGTTTCAATCAATGCGCGACTGATGGCAAGCCCCATACCGATACCGGCTGGCTTGGTGGTAAAAAAAGGTTCAAATATGCGTTTTGTCATGACCGCATCAAGTCCTGGGCCATTATCCTGAACAATCACTAAAGCTTTATCAGTACCATTCATAGTATCTATTTGAGTAGTAATCGTTAGCGTAGGCAAATCCACAGCGCGCATGGCCTCATCAGCATTCCTGAATAGATTTACCAGAACTTTCTGCACTTGTATACGATTACATTGAACAACCGGAAGATTCTGCTGCAAACGCAGTGCGAGATAAAATTTTCCATGACCGTCATTGCTCACTATAGTTAACGCATCCCGTATCAAATCGTTCAGATTCAAACGCTCGGTTACCAATTCACCTTTCTGCAGAAAAGCTAACAGCTCATGCAAGCTGCGCCCGGCGCGTTGCGCTTGTTCCACGCAGCCCTCAAGCGCTCTTTTCAAGCTGTCTGAGGTAAAACCATCGTTATGTATCGCATGAAGCGCCACCTCACTATAAGCAGAAATTGCCGCCAGGGGTTGATTAAGTTCATGAGCTATGGCTGAGGCCGTTCGCGCCGCGATTTGTTGTTTAAGTATATTCTCAGTCTCGTCGCGCTGCATCTGAAGCTTTTTCTGAGTATTTTTCTGCTCCGTGACATCACGGGTGACGCCTATCAATCGATTCGCATAACCCGCTTCGAAATATACTCTTCCACTTGCGGATATCCAGCGCTCGCTACTGTTAATGGGATCAACAATGCGGTATTCCGCTTTAAATTCGCCGTTACCGGCGGGATTCATAGCATATTCAATAACGGTTTGCCTCGCCGCGCGGTCTTCCGGATGTATTCTCGCGACAAACTCTTCGTAACTTACGGTTGTTTCAGAAGGCTCACCCCAAAGCTTGCGCATCTGTTTATCCCAATAAATGATATTGCGTTTGATATCGTAGTCAAAAATACCCAGGCCCGCAGCTTGCTTGGCCAAACGCAGGCGCTCTTCACTAATTCGCAGCGCTTCCTCGACATCAAGACGTCGATTAATGGCGTTGAATGTAATGAGCACATAAAGTTGCTGCTGTACTCTGATGGGACTCAGGCTGATATCCAACAACATTTCTTTGCCATCGCGGCTTAACACCATGAGTTCATTCCCGGCACCCATGGAGCGCTTCGTCGGTTTGTTTAAAAAAAGCTCTTGATGATATCGATATTGTTTCCGGTACCGGGGCACGATAAGTATTTCAATCGCCAACCCGCTCAGCTCGTCTGCGGAATAACCGAACAGCTGTTGCGCAGCTGGATTGACCAGCACAATATGTCCTGATTCTTCAGCCAGCAGCATCGCATCTGCTGCGGCTTCAAACATCGTTACGAAACTGAGGTTTGTGGGTACGGTGATCAAAATAGTTTCCTGTTGGTAAATTCGCAGATGAGATCCTGTAAATCTTACGATAAAAAGTAACTATTTTATACATATTTGTTTATATATAAGGGTTTGCACCTACGTGTCGGCACGAATATTAGCGCGCGATATTCTCCGGTACGATTTGGACAGGGTAAAAAATAAACCCGACTTCACACCTAAGTTGCATGGATCAAAAGATAAGAATGATGACCCAGGAAAACAGAGCAATCACTCCGTCCTTATGAACGGATTATGGTTCCTGATGTGATGTTTTCACTACGCCAGGTTAAAACCTTTAACAGTTTGGAGAACTGAAATGTATAAAAATATATTAGCTTACGAACTTACTCTGTTCGCTCTACTCATGCTACCAAGCACAATAATCGCTACCAATGTATCCAAGAACCCGTCGGCTGAAAAAATTCCCCTTGAACTTCAGCGCGATCAATCCCAGCAGCCTACACCTCAAAGGATGAAACGCGTCAAGTTTGCTGAGGAACTCCCGGACGAGCTTAAGAAAATACGGCTTATCCATAGCGGAATAAGAGGAGGAGTGTAATCATGTCACTATCCAGTCTCCTCGTACCTGCGATACTTTTCTTCGCGCTCGGTATGTTTGCCTGCCTCATCAAATCGGATCTTAAGTTCCCGCCGGATATGCATCGGATGATCGTTATCTACTTACTGATTGGTATCGGGCTGCATGGCGGCAAGGAACTTGCCGCAGCGGACATGGGAGATGCTCTCTCCGCTGTATGGGCAGCACTTGGGTTTGGCATTGCACTGCCGATCGTCGCTTACATTATTTTGCGCGGACTCGGAAAAATCGATCCCCTGAATGCTGCAGCCATTTCCGCACACTATGGTTCGGTGAGCGCAGGCACTTATATGACGGCGGTTGCGTTCCTGGGCGGTATCGGCGTAACGTACGAGGCCTACCCCGTAATTATGCTGGCGATCATGGAATCACCCGCAATTATGATCGGCTTGGTACTTGCCGGTTATTCCCGCAGGGTTATGGGGGGAACATCCAAAGCTGACAAAGGAATGATGAAACATCTGTTAATCGATGCCTTTACCAACGGCAGTATCTTGTTGTTATTCGGTTCCATGGCGATCGGTGCGGCTGTTTCAGCACCCAGTTACCACAAAATCGAACCTTTCTTCGAGCTCATCTTTATGGGTGCGTTATGTATATTCTTATGTGATATGGGGATGGAAGCGGGGAAAAGGCTGTCCGAGTTCAAATCCGTAGGTGTTTTCCTGGTCGGCTTCGGCATCGCCATGCCCTTGTTCGGTGCGGCATGCGGGCTATTCGTAGGGCACTTCCTTTTGGGTTACTCGATCGGCGGCATTACATTGGTAGCAGTATTGGCTGCCAGTTGCTCCTACATCGCGGTTCCACCGGCAATGCGCCTTGCGATCCCCGAGGCGAATCCGTCGTTCTATCTGACTTTATCGCTCGGGGTTACTTTCCCATTTAACGTGGTTGTGGGCATTCCCATGTATTACGCAGCTGCTCAGTATTTACATGAAACCTATTATCCCTGGTGATTGGAATTACAGCTGCAATAAGAGTTGTTAGCATTTGTAGATTGTGCCGTGGTGGGGTATCAGGGCGGCGGCACCAAAAAGACCCCCGCCGCCCAGTGCCCTTGAAATAGCAGAAATCAAGGTAGTGATTTATTTGCTTGAATACAACTTATTGCTTTGAAGTTCTTCGGGAGATTGCTCGGCAATTAGCACAGAAAACGCTTAACTCCCGATTCTGATATTAACTTTTATGGAGAAAAATCATGTTTTCTACACCCGAATCCTTTGTATCAATGAAACGGATCGAGATTGTCATTCATGAAGAAAGACTGGATGATTTGATCCAGTTGTTTCATGAAGCCGAAGTGTATGGCTACACACTCATCAAAAAAGCAGGTGGTTTTGGTTCAACAGGCGAACGGGATCAAGACGACTTTATCCTGGAACAATATAACGCAGTATTAGTTCTTGTCTGCGATAAGAATCAGGCCGACAAGCTTCTCGCGGTGCTTCAGCCTAAGATAAAAGATTTCGGGGGCATGTGTCTGATTTCCGATTGCCAACGAATTTCTGTACTGTGAATTATCATTACTTAATTAGATTTCCCGACAAGCGTGGCGTAGACAGAAAATTTCATTAATTACGTTTACGATGAGCTTGTCGGGCTCGAATACAATCAAATTCTTAGAACCTGTATACAAAATAAATCAGTTATTTCAATTCGACCCGTATCGACAGCTTCAGCTGTTTTATCCGCTAACTCTTCCCGCACTGACGATCCTACAATCACATTCAACGCAATATATTCACTCTTTGGCACATCAGTGTTGATACAATAAACCAATCATTACACGGCGGTTATTATATTCAAACCACATGATTTGTTAGGAGTTTAAGATGAAAAACAGGTGGATGCTGAGAGTAATTTCTTTATTGATGGCGGTAACACTATTACCCGGTTGCTGGACATTGGCTGCTGTGGGCGCAGGTGCTTATGGTGGATATAAAATGAAAGAACATGGTTATACCTTGCAAAACCCTATTACCAAAGAGAAGAAATCGGGAAAGTAAAATGTGTTATTTGATTTTTCTTTGAATACCTTCTGTCTTATCTTTTCTGAAACTTTCGACAATCATCAACACTGCACCGATAAAAATCGCAGAATCGGCAACATTGAAAGCGGGCCAATGATAAGCGCCGATATAGAAATCCAGAAAATCGACCACATGGCCCAGTGTGATGCGGTCATACAAATTACCCAGCGCACCGCCTAAAATCAAACTCAATGACAAGCAAAACAACCGCTCATGTTTGTACCTATTGAGCAGGTAGACAATTAATAGTGCTGCACTGCTTGCAATACCACTGAGGAACCAGCGTTGCCAGCCGGATTGCTCGCTCAGAAAACTGAATGCAGCACCGGGATTATAAGTAAGCACCAGGTTAAAGAAGCTGGTCAGCGGAATGACCTGACCGAATTCCAGCGTAGACTCTATCCAGTATTTACTTGCAAGGTCCAGCACTAAAATAACGAAGGCTATACCAAAACTGATGTGAAGCTTCATAGCGTGAGGTTTCCAGTAAATGATCGTATGGTTTTAAGCATAGTTGCGTGCTTCCCCGTTGCCATAAAGATTGGAAACGCAACGCTCACATAAAGTTGGATGATCCGCGTGATGCCCGACATCCTGACGGTAATGCCAACAGCGTTCGCATTTTGTGTGGGTACTGGACGTCACAAAAATACTTTCCTGCTGCGAATCATTGACCTGTATCAGGTTGACTGCAGAGACAATGAGCACAAAACGTAAATCGTGATGCAATGAGCTAAGCAAAGTGAAATCCTCGGCGCAGACACGAATCTCCACCTTCGCCGCCAAAGAAGAACCTATTTCTCCCTGAATACGGGAATCTTCCAGTTTCTTCAATACTTGCGAGCGCAATGCACGTATTCTAGCCCAACGCTGTTGCAGATGTTCGGCATCAGGCTGCACCGGAAAGTTATGCCAATTGTGCAACAGTACGCTATCTTCGCTATCGCCCGTCAGATGTTCCCAGACTTCTTCCGCAGTGAAACTCAGAATCGGCGCAAACAAACGTACCAGGCAATGGGTAATATGATGCAGCGCAGTTTGTGCCGAACGGCGAGGCAAACCTGCCGCTGCTGCGGTATACAGACGATCCTTGAGAATATCCAGATAGAAACCGCCCAAGTCTTCAGAGCAGAAATTATGTAGCTTATGGACCACTTGATGAAATTCATAGCGGTCATAACCCTGTATTAAATCTTCCTGGAATGCCGCTGTTAACGCCAGCATATAACGATCAATTTCCAAACACTCCGCGATATCAATCGAATCCGTTTGCGGATCAAAATCCATCAGATTAGCCAGTAAAAAACGTAGCGTATTACGAATACGGCGGTAACTCTCAATGACCCGTTTTAGAATTTCTTCGGAAATGGAGAGCTCGCCGGAATAATCGGTGGACGCAACCCACAAGCGCAAAATATCGGCGCCGGAAGTATTTATCACTTTTTGCGGCGCGATCACGTTCCCTTTCGACTTGCTCATTTTATGACCATTCCCATCCACCACAAAGCCGTGCGTGAGCAGCGCTTTGTATGGCGCACGATCATCAATCGCACAGCCAGTCAGCAAAGAAGATTGGAACCATCCACGATGCTGATCGGAACCCTCCAAATACAAATCAACCGGGAATGTAAGCTGTGCATCTGCTTTAACAACCGTGTCGTGCGTGGTGCCGGAATCAAACCAGACATCCAGGGTGTCGGTTAGTTTTTTATAATCCTTGGCTTCCTCACCGAGCAATTCGGATGCTTCCAACGCAAACCACGCTTCGATACCTTGCTGTTCCACCTTTTGCGCTATCTGCTCGAGCAATTCAAGTGAGTGTGGATGCGGCGCATGCGTGTCCTTATGCACAAAAAAAGTCATCGGAACACCCCAATTACGTTGGCGTGATACGCACCAATCGGGGCGGTTCTTGATCATTGCTTCCAGACGTGCCCTGCCCCATGTCGGATAAAATGCCGTGGTGTCGACCGCCAGCATAGCCAGTTCACGCAGCGTTTTATCCTGCGTAGATGCAGCATCTGTCTTATGCAAATTCATGCCGATAAACCATTGCGGCGTGGCACGAAAAATAATGGGGGTTTTATGGCGCCAGCAATGAGGGTAACTATGCTCTATCTTTTTCAGGCAAATAAGATGCTCACTGCTTCTGAGCGTATCGATGATAATGTCGTTGGCCTTCCACACAGACAGCCCGCCTACCAGAGGGATGTGTGCAACAAATTGTCCATCGCCTCCAACCGGGCTATCACTCGGCAAATTGTAATTTTGTCCGACGAAATAGTCATCCAAACCGTGTGCGGGCGCCGTATGCACAAGTCCGGTACCGGCTTCCAACGTGACATGCTTGCCACAAATTATTTTTACCACTCGCGGTTCAAACGGATGCTGCAATAACACATGCTCCAGTGCCTGGCCTTTGCACGTGGCCAGTGTTTTACCGCTCAAGTCATAGCGCTCGAGACAGGCCTGCTTCAGTTCACTGGCCAGTATCAATAAGCCTTTTGTTGTTTGTACCAGTGCATAATCAAATTCGGGATGAACACAGACGGCCTGATTGGCAGGCAATGTCCACGGTGTAGTGGTCCAGATAATGGCATAAGTTTGGACATTTCCAGGAACAGAGACGCCAAATATTTTGTTAAGTAACGGATGCGAGGATGAAACTGCAAAACCCACATCAATGGCGGGTGAGGTTTTATCTTCATATTCCACTTCCGCTTCAGCCAGTGCGGAGCCGCAATCGATACACCAGTTAACAGGCTTCTGGCCTTGATACAGATAACCCTTTTGATAAATTTTTCCCAGGGCACGAATAATGCCGGCCTCTGTTTTAAAATTCATCGTAAGATAAGGATGTTCCCAATCACCCAGCACGCCCAGGCGGATGAAATCGCTTTTCTGGCGCTCCACCTGTTCTTGGGCGAAAGCACGGCAAAGTTCGCGCACTTTATCGGCTGGCAAATGCTTGCCATGTTTTTTCTCGATCTGGTGTTCTATCGGTAAGCCATGACAATCCCAGCCGGGAATATAGGGTGCATCAAAGCCGGACAAGGTTTTGCTTTTGATGATGATGTCCTTGAGGATCTTATTGACCGCATGACCAATATGAATATCACCATTGGCATAAGGCGGGCCATCGTGCAGTATGAACTTTGGGCGCCCTTTGCTGGCAGAACGAATTTTCTGGTACAAATTCTTTTCTTGCCACGCTTTCAACATACCGGGCTCGCGGCTGGCGAGATTGCCGCGCATCGGAAAAGGCGTATCAAGTAAGTTTAAGGTTTTCTTATAATCAATCATGAAAGTTACAATGAATAAGTTAAAAAACGCCGCACAGGCGATTAAAATGAGTAGGCGCCGTCATAAAAAATTCTTTGGCTTGCGCGACATCTTTTTCAATCTGCCGTACAAGCGTGCTGATATCCGCATATTTTTCTTCGTTACGTAATTTGTGCAAAAAATCAACCTGCAAGCGCTGTCCATAAATTTCATTGTTAAAGTCAAACAAATGTACTTCCAATACAGGCTTGCCATTTGCATGAATTGTTGGCCGTACCCCCAAACTGGCAACACCGGGTAGTGGAATCTCCGGTGACGAAGGATTGGCGCCATATACCGACACGACAAAAATGCCCCTAAGAGGCGGATTATGTCTCAGCTGGATATTTGCTGTGGGAAACCCAATCTGCCTGCCTAATTTGTCGCCATCTATAACGCGACCACTGATATTATAGGGCCTGCCCAATAATTTTCCGGCTTTATCCAAATTACCGGTAGCCAGTGCCTGACGAATCGCAGAACTGGAAACACGCTGATTATCAACCAGAACACTCGGCATGACTTCCACCGTAAAGCCATTCTCTGCAGAGCGTGCTTGTAGCATGGCAGAATCACCCGCGCGGCATGCCCCAAAACGAAAATCATCGCCTATCAGCAGCCAGCGGACATGTAATTTCTGATTCAGAATGTGCGTGATAAATCGTTCCGGGCTGAGTCTGGCAAAATCAGAATTAAAACGACAGATAGCAATACAATCGATCCCCGTCCGAATTAAGCCATTCATTTTTTCACGCAAACCGGTCAAGCGTACCGGCGCCTGATGGGGTGTAAAGAATTCTCGCGGATGCGGCTCAAAAGTCATCACACAAGCGTGAAGTCCAAGCTGATGGGCAGCATCCTTTAAACGGGCAAGCATCGCCTGATGGCCTACATGGACACCATCAAAATTACCTATGGTAAGCGCAATCGGCGTCTTAGCGTGTGCCGATATCCTGCGCCAAATATGCATGGGATAAGCAGGGACCAAAAATTAGCAATTCTAACGTGTTTAAGGCGATCAGGTCTAGTTCGCGTTAGATCAATTGTCGTCTTGATTTCGTTTAGCGGTTGAGGGTTCTGCCTATGAATTTGTCAATTTATATTGCGCTGTGATTTTTCGCACAAATAATCCAATCACACCTGATTATTATGCGAATGTAACTCGAATTATTTTTCCAGAGCCGTGTATTCTTATCCAAGAACATCGAGTTATGCAATAGTCACAATATCGTCATGGATTGTGGTTATACTTACTGAGTGGTACGGTCAAAAGAAATAAACATCTGCTGATTTTGACGTAGCACTTAACCAATAAAATACTTGCAGTATGGGGCTCTTTATTTAAATTTCTCAACAATTTGCGAGGTGAAAAAATGGCAATCGTTAACGGTACAAACTTTAATGACAACAACACAGTTCAATTCAATGGTGTTTTTTTTGAATTGTTTCCACAATTGGACGGGACCAATGGCAATGATACGATCTCCGGTTTCAATGGAACCGATATTCTTCGCGGCCTCAATGGAAATGATGTATTAAACGGCGGCGCAGGTGCTGATAATATGGACGGTGGCGATAACAACGACGTTTACTTTGTTGATAATCTTGGCGATGTGGTGGCAGAAGTTTTCAATGATGCATTAGGAGGCATCGATTTGGTAAATTCTTCTGTTACACACACTCTGGGGTTTGGCATCGAAGACCTCAATCTGACGGGTGCCGCCATCATTAACGGTACAGGTAATGAGAATGGAAATAAAATCAATGGCAACTCAGCCGCTAACATCATCAACGGACTAAACGGCAATGATCGCCTTTTCGGCCTGGGTGGCAATGATACTTTGAATGGGGGGTTAGGCAACGATAATTTGGCCGGCGGAGATGGCAATGATATTCTGCAAGGCGGATCCGGCAACGATATCTTGCGTGGCGACAACGGTGATGATATTTTGGCTGGGGGGCTGGGTAACGATACGCTTTTTGCGGGTCTCGGCGCTACCGATCACTATTTGTTCAATACCGCATTGAATAGCGCGACCAACGTGGATACCATCATGGGTTTTTTTGCACCTGTTGACACCATTCGATTGGACAACGATATATTTACCAGTCTTGGCGCGCCAGGAGGCATTGCTGCGGGTAATCTCAAAATCGGCCCGGGTGCAGTCGCAACAGATGCTAACGATTTCTTAATTTACGACACCACCACCGGCGCCTTGTCGTATGACGCCAATGGCAATGGCGTCGGTGCAGCAGTTCAATTCGCTACGATCGCCGGCGTTGCCCCGTTATCAGCAGCTGATTTCTTGGTTGTTCAATAAGAAATCAAGAGATTCATCTCTAGCAGTACTTTACAAGTCAGACTCTATTACACCAGGGTTCTGACTTGTATCATCAAAAGAAATACTCATGCGATAAGGATTCGCTCTAAGCGGGCAACCAATCTGTCGGATTGCTAATTTATTCCGCTCTACCACAACTTCTAGTCACACTGCACATCTCGTGCGCCGCTTCTAAAATTGTCGGTAAATTGACAATTATCCCGATTGAACATGATCTGAAATGCGTGAGGCGTTATAATACCCGCCAAAGAATTGAATAATCCGTTAAAAATACGTTATGTCACGACCCTTATTCCCAAGAACACCGCTGCTCGATGGTGATGATATCAGTCTAAAACGTGAGGAAATACGCCATTATTTTCACACCACGCTGGATCGCTACGAGCAACTATTCGAAACGCTGCGTAATGACGAAGCATATTATAAGAAACCAATTACACTGCGTCATCCCTTGATTTTTTATCTGGGCCATACTGCAACCTTTTTTGTTAACAAGCTGATTCTTGCCGGACTTATCACCGAACGTATCGATTCCCGCCTGGAATCCATCTTTGCCGTGGGTGTCGATGAAATGAGCTGGGACGATCTGAATAGCACACATTACGATTGGCCCAGTGTCGAAGAAGTCCGCACTTATCGAAAATCCATGCGCACTTTGGTCGATGAACTGATCAGCACCATGCCGCTGACTTTGCCTATCTCCTGGGAAAGCGACTGGTGGCCGATTCTGATGGGTATTGAACACGAACGCATCCATCTGGAAACTTCTTCGGTACTGATCCGCCAGCACGCGTTACATTTTGTGCAGCCGCATACGGATTGGCAACCCTGCCGCAAATCCGGCACGGCGCCGCAAAATGAATTGGTTCACGTTGCTGCCGGTAGCATAACAATCGGAAAAAATAGAACCGATCATCAACATTATGGCTGGGATAATGAATACGGCTTACATACAGCGGATGTCCCGGCATTTCAAGCGAGCAAGTTTCTGGTCAGCAACCAGGAATTCTTACCTTTCGTTGAAGCCAATGGCTATCAAACTGAAGGTTATTGGCAGGAGGAAGGCCGCTCCTGGCTAAAATTCACGCAAGCAGAACACCCGATATTCTGGATCAGAAAAGACGATTCATGGCACTTGCGCCTGATGACCGAAGAAATTCCGATGCCATGGGATTGGCCGGTTGAAATCAATTATCACGAAGCAAAGGCATTTTGTAACTGGAAAGCCGCTGAGACAAAACAGCCGGTGCGGCTGCCTACTGAAGATGAATGGTATCGGCTCTATGATACTGCACAATTATCCGAAGTACCGAGAGATACGAAATCCTGCGGCAATCTGCATCTGGATTATTATGCATCGAGTTGTCCGGTCACAGAATTTCCCTATGGTGAATTTTTCGATATTATCGGAAACGTCTGGCAATGGACAGAAACACCCACTTATCCTTTTTCCGGCTTTGACGTGCATCCGTTATATGACGACTTCACCACACCGACATTTGACGGTCAGCATAACTTGATCAAAGGCGGTTCGTGGATTGCCTGCGGCAACGAATCGCTGTACAGCGCACGTTATGCCTTCCGTCGCCATTTCTTCCAGCATGCGGGCTTCCGTTATGTGGTGTCGGATGCGCCGGCAACACTGCCGGCTTCCAATTACGAAACCGACAAACTGCTGTCGGAGTATGCAGAATTTCATTATGGCGACAGCTATTTCGAGGTACCCAATTTCTCCCAAGCATTAGCCGAAATTGCGCTCGCAGCCATGGGAAACAAGCCCATGCGCACCGCGCTGGACTTGGGTTGTGCATCCGGCCGCTCCACCTTTGAGTTAGCGCGTGGTTTTGATCATGTCACGGGTATCGATTTCTCCGCGCGATTCATCGGCCAGGGCGTACAACTGTCACAACAAGGTGTACTGCGTTACACCTTAACTGAAGAAGGCGATCTGGTTTCCTATAAGGAACGCACGCTATCCGATCTGGGGCTTGATCAGGTCAAAGGTCGCGTAGAATTTTATCAGGGCGATGCATGCAATTTGAAATCGATTTTTACCGGATATGACTTAATACTCGCGGCCAATCTGATCGACCGCCTGTATGATCCGGACAAGCTGCTCAGCAGCATTCATACGCGCATTAACACCGGCGGCATGTTGATGATTGCGTCGCCCTACACCTGGCTGACCGAACATACCAAGAAAGAATCCTGGGTAGGCGGTTTCAAGCGCGATGGCGAAAATTTCACCACATTGGATGGTTTGAAAGAAATTCTCGGCAAAAACTTCCGCCTGATACAAGGCCCGCAGTCCGTACCTTTTGTCATCCGTGAAACCAAGCGCAAATTCCAACATACCTTGTCGGAAGTCACCATCTGGGAGAAAATTTCTTGAATCGTGGTTTTGACTTTGACCACGAGATCAACCGCGCAGCAACTCACAGCGTCAAGTATGACGGTCGGCAAGCGATGTTCGGCAGCAACGCGGTCATCCCTGCGTGGGTGGCGGACATGGATTTCGCCGCACCGCCTGCAGTCACCCAGGCACTGGTAGCGCGTGCCAAGCACCCGATTTACGGTTATACGCTTTTTCCCGACAGTTTATACGATGCACTGATTCACTGGATGCAGCGACGACATGGCTGGAGCATTCAGCGCGACTGGATTATTCCGTGTCCCGGTGTGGTGCCCTCGATCAACGCCGCCATAATGGCATTCACCCAGCCCGGTGAATCGGTCATTATTCAACCACCGGTATATTTTCCTTTTTTCTCGGCTGTTACACAAACCGGACGGGTGTTGATCCAAAATCCGCTCATTCTGCACAATGGCCGCTACACCATTGATTTTGATCACCTGGAAGACTGTGCCCGCAAAGCAAAACTGCTGTTGCTATGCTCGCCCCATAATCCGGTGGGCCGGGTGTGGCAACCCGATGAGCTGGCACAGCTGTCACAAATTGCCGAAAAACATGATTTAATCATTTTTTCTGACGAAATTCACGCCGATCTGGTTTACCCTGGCAATCAACACCGTGTTCTCGCCGCAATCGCAGAAGGTGACACTGAAATCATCACGGCAGTAGCGCCCAGCAAAACCTTCAATATTCCCGGATTAAACCTGTCGGCATTGATTATTCCCGACGAATCCATCCGCCGTGCCATAACACAAACATTCAACAACTTTCACATCAGCGCATCCAATCCATTCAGCATCGCTGCGTTTGAAGCCGCCTACTGCGAAGGCGAAGAATGGCTGGAAGCGCTATTGATTTATTTGCGTGACACGCGCGATTGCGTTACAACGTTCTTGACCCAGCAGTTACCGAAAATCAAGGTAATCCAAGCTGAAGGTACTTATCTGTTATGGCTGGATTGCCGCGCAATGAACCTGACCGACGCGCAGCTAAAGCATTTTTTTATCCATGCAGCAGGCGTCGGCATGAACCCCGGTATACAATTCGGCAAGGAAGGCAGCGGGTTTATGCGGCTGAATATTGGTGCGCCGAGGAAAACGATTCTATCGATTATGCAAAGGATTAAGCAAGCCTGGCACACTGAAGGTTACCTTTGAAAATCCATATTTGCCAGCATCCGCTCCGCGGATGGCCTCTTACCTGCCGCATCACAATACGTTGTTGTTCACAAAAAAATGTTTACTTACCTATCAATTATAGGTAAAAGCATCAAAAACAGAAGCAATCCGGAACCTAAAAAACATCAACTCCCCAACTTAGGAAGAAATTATGCCCAACGACACACTGGAACTCGCACAAACACTGATTGCCCGCCGGTCATTTACTCCTGCCGATGATGGGTGTCAGCAAATTTTAATCGATCATCTGGAAAAACTCGGCTTCCATATTGAAAAAATGCGTTTCGGCAATGTCGACAATCTTTGGGCCCGACGCGGTAACACAACACCCCTGCTTTGCTTCGCCGGACATACTGATGTTGTGCCCACCGGACCACTGGAGCAATGGGACAGCGATCCATTCATACCCACCATTCGCGAGGGACGCTTATACGGGCGCGGTGCTGCTGATATGAAATCATCACTGGCAGCCTTTATTACCGCGATTGAAACCTTTCTGGCCCAACATGCCCAGCATCAAGGATCCATCGCATTATTGATCACTTCAGATGAGGAAGGTGTTGCGATCGATGGTACCGCCAAAGTAGTCGAAACGCTTAAAGCACGCGGTGAGTTACTCGATTATTGTATTGTGGGTGAACCGACGTGTACAGACAAGTTGGGCGATACGATCAAAAATGGCCGCCGCGGCTCCTTATCCGGAAATCTGACCATCAAAGGCATACAAGGACATATCGCCTATCCGCATTTAGCCAAAAATCCGATTCATCTGGTTGCTCCAGTGATTGCGGAGCTTGCGAATACGGAATGGGATCAGGGCAATGAATTTTTTCCACCGACAACCTGGCATATTTCCAATATCAATGCTGGAACAGGTGCCACCAATGTGATTCCCGGCACTCTCAATTTATTGTTTAATTTCCGTTTTTCCACCGCCAACACGGTCGAGGCGCTCACAACCAAAGTGCATGAAATCCTTGATAAACATGGATTGGATTATGAATTACAGTGGGAACTCTCAGGGAAACCGTATCTCACCCCCAAAGCCGAATTAGCCGATGCGATAAGCGCCGCCATTACCAAAGTCACTGCTGTCGAGCCGCAATTGTCCACCTCAGGTGGCACTTCGGATGGTCGGTTTATCGCAGATATCTGCTCCCAGGTGGTTGAATTCGGTCCGCGTAACGCAACCATTCACAAACTGAATGAGTATGTCGATGTCGATGACCTTGAACAACTCTCGCGAATTTATCTGTTGACCATGGAAAATTTACTGTCCTCGGAAAAGGAAACAAATCAAACCCATTCAGACAGCTTCTTAGATAAGCTGAAAAAATATTTTTCTTTTGAATAAAAGTTCGATTAAAAAAAAACCTGCGGTTTTACCGCAGGGTTTCCGGAAGGTTGAGACTACCACTGACAGCGGCAAGAAACGATCACAACACATATCTTGCCAAATCCTCGCTCTGCGACAAATCCTTAAGACGTTCATCAACATAAGCCGCATCAATGATCAAGGTTTCACCGCTATGTTTAGGTGCATTATAAGAAACCTCCTCAAGCAGCTTTTCGATCACGGTATGCAGGCGCCTGGCACCAATATTCTCAGTCTTACTGTTAACAGAATGGGCAATTTCCGCCAAGCGTTTGATCGCATCATCGCCAAATTGCAATGTAACACCCTCGGTCGCCAATAGTGCTTCATACTGACGCGTGAGGCAAGCATCGGTATTAGTCAGAATCTGCTCAAAATCACTCACACTCAAGCTGCCCAATTCAACACGGATAGGAAAACGCCCTTGCAGCTCCGGAATCAAATCGGAAGGTTTTGACATATGAAAGGCACCACTGGCAATAAACAGAATATGATCGGTATTGATCATTCCGTATTTAGTGGAAACGGTGGTACCTTCCACCAAAGGCAGCAGGTCGCGTTGCACGCCCTGGCGTGAAACATCCCCGCCGGCATTGTTTGCCCGGCTGGCAATTTTGTCTATTTCATCCAGAAACACGATACCATTCTGTTCTACATTCTGCAGGGCGGAAAGTTTCAGCTCCTCGTCATTGACCATTTTCGCAGCTTCTTCTTCCAGCAGTATCTTTTTTGCTTCGCGAATCGTCAATTTGCGGGTTTTCTTTCTCTCACCGGTCATATTCTGAAACATGCCTTGAATTTGTGAGGTCAGATCTTCCATTCCCGGCGGCGCAAAAATTTCCATGCTGGCGCGTGAAGCCGCTACTTCGATCTCAATTTCCTTATCATCCAACTCCCCTTCGCGCAGTTTTTTACGAAACTTTTGGCGCGTCAAATTATTGTGGTCTTCAGGATTCACTGGCGCTCCGAAATCCCTGGAACCCGGCAATAGCGCATCGAGAATACGATCTTCCGCATGATCTTCCGCAAGCGGTTGCTTCTTGCGGGTTTCTCTTTCACGTGACTCTTTCACTGCTGTTTCCGCCAGATCACGAATAATTGAATCAACATCACGCCCGACATAGCCAACTTCAGTAAATTTAGTGGCTTCGATCTTGATAAAAGGCGCATTTGCGAGCTTGGCCAGTCGGCGCGCAATTTCGGTCTTCCCTACACCGGTTGGCCCGATCATCAGAATATTCTTCGGTGTGATTTCCTGACGCAGAGGATCAGCGACCTGCTGGCGGCGCCAGCGATTTCTCAGCGCGATCGCAACAGCCCGTTTGGCTGAGTCCTGGCCAATAATATGTTTGTCCAGTTCGTGAACAATTTCCTGCGGGGTCATTTGTGACATGGTTTCAGATTTTGTAATAGATGTAATGTAAACACCGGTCTAAGCTATCGATCCAACAAGTTAATAGCCTAAACCTTCGCATGGATAAAAATTCTTTTGCTTAGCGAGAAATTCAATCGATCATTTCGATAATATGATCCTGATTGGTATAAATACAGATATCACCTGCAATGGTCAGCGCTTTTTTCACGATTTCTTGGGGGGGTAGATCCGTATTTTCCAATAAAGCACGCGCGGCGGCCAGTGCGTATGAACCACCGCTACCGATCGCGGCTATACCCAGCTCAGGTTCGATAATATCGCCAGCACCGGTAACAATCAGCGTTGCCTCTTCATTGGCCACCACCAGCATAGCCTCCAATCGGCGCAAAATACGATCGGTACGCCAGTCTTTGGCCAATTCAACCGCAGCACGCATGATATGCCCATGATGAGCTTCCAACTTCCCTTCAAACCTTTCGAACAAGGTAAAAGCATCGGCGGTTCCACCGGCAAATCCGGCCAGAATTTTGTCATGATAAAGCCTACGGACTTTACGGGCGCTGGATTTGGCCACTACGGCACCAAGCGTTACCTGGCCATCGCCACCCAATGCAACGTGATGGCCACGCCTTACTGAAACAATTGTTGTCATGAAATTTCTTATTGCGTTACAAAATTCGATTATAACGTATAAAGCCTAGCCAATTTTGTTAGAAAAACCCTATCGGGGTTTAATTTCTTTTCTTGGCTCGTGGATGTGCAGCATCGTAAATCTTTGCCAGATGTTGAAAATCAAGATGGGTATACACTTGAGTGGATGTTATATGGGCATGCCCAAGCATTTCCTGAACTGCACGTAAATCACCACTGGATTGCAACACATGGGAAGCAAACGAATGCCGCAAAACATGCGGATGTACATTTTGGTGCAGGCCCTGCTGTCTCGCCCTGCTTTTCAGTCGATAAGCAATAGCGCGCATACTGATCGCATCACCGCGTTGGGATAAAAAAAGTGCAGTAACATTCGGTTTGATAATCTGCAACCGTAACGCCAACCACGTTGTTATCGAGTGCAGCGCATATTCGCCTACCGGAACAATGCGGGCTTTGCCGCCTTTGCCCAGAACCCTGACTGTTCCTTCCGCAAAATGAACATCCTCAGGCCGAAGCTGCGTCAATTCCGCCAGCCTTAAGCCGGAGGAATAGAATAGCTCAAACATGGCGCTATCGCGGGCCAGCAAAATATTCTCAACGGGAAATTGCAACAGCCGTGTAGCCTCATCAGGTGATAGGGCATGTGGTAATTTCTGCGGGGATTTGGGAACACGCACCGCATGGCAAGGATTATGCTGAAAACCGTGTTTACGAATTAAAAAATTATAAAAACCACACCAAGCGGATAACATTCTAGCCAAACTTCTGCCGCCAAGCCCTTTACCGTGAAGTTGCGCAATCGCTTGACGGATATTGGGTGATTGCACCTGCGCTAAATCATCCGTACCCAGATGCTTCAACAAAGCGCGAATATCACGTGCATAGCTTTTACAAGTCAGCGGCGACAAGCGTCGCTCATAAGCCAGATGATCGATATAAGCAACAGCTCGCAGTTCAGGAGTGCTGGTCATCGATCACATTCTGCTGATCGGCCAAACCACCCACGGTTTCGGCCTGGTCGTAACGTGTCACGGTAGTGCACACCAATTCCCCTAACCGTTTCAGATGCAACGTTCCCATTTCAGTATAAAACCGCTCGGCATCAGGACTGCCCAGAACGACTAAACCAATGGTTCGCGCAGTATTCAAAGGAATCATCGCAAACGAGTTGAGATGCTCGGCACCCTCTCCGAACCATTGCTTGATTTCATCCGCGATATGATTACCGCAATAGGGTTGCGGCAGACTCTCGGCAATGGTACGCACATCCTCGCTGACAGAAGTGAATTCAGCATTGGATTTTGCGGCATTAGCAACATTCCAGAGCCGCATGGCCACTAGTGGAATAGCAAAATCCTCTTTCAAACTGAAGTACAGGGCATGGAACAATTCATCGATATTCGAAACAGAAAGCAAAGCGATTACCAAACGATGCATCTTCTCTCCGATCGCATCGTTTTCTTCACCAAAGCTGATCAGCTCCAGCAGCTTATCCTGCAGTACCCGGTTTCTTTCCCGTAATGCAATGATTTGTCTCTCATTGAGCGAGATTACTTTTTCATCCTGCGGGTGGGAGATTTGAAGATCCGCCAGCAAATCAGCATACTGATTGAAGAACTGCGGGTGTTCCTGCAAATACTGTGCAACTTCTTCCGGTTTCATCATAGTTCCTTGATTGATTACAAATTAATCTCACCTTCAAATACCGTGACTGCCGGTCCGGTCATCCAGACCGGCTCACCGTGACCTTGCCAGCTGATTGTCAACTCACCGCCTTGCGTACTCACGACTACCTGACGATCCAACAAACCCAGATTGACGCCCGCCACGACAGCAGCACACGCGCCTGTTCCACAAGCCAGCGTCTCACCTGCGCCACGCTCAAATACGCGTAACTTGATATGATTCCGATCAATCACTTGCAGATAACCCACATTGACCTTATTAGGAAAACGCCGGTGCTGTTCAATCAACGCACCTTCGGTTGCCACCGGTGCACGCGCGATATCTGTCACCACACGCACAGCATGCGGATTCCCCATCGACAATGCACATATTGTAACCGGGCTATCCGGTAATTCAAGTTGGTAAGTCAGTGCGCATTGGTCAGCAATAAACGGGATCCGCTCCGGTTCGAATATCGGTTTTCCCATATTCACCGTGATATTTCCATTATTTTCCAGCCTGGGTGATATCACACCGCTCAAAGTTTCGATATGGATCTCACTATTTTGCGTCAAACCATGATCATGTACATAGCGCACAAAACACCGTGCTCCATTGCCACACTGCTCAACCTCGCCGCCGTCGGCATTGAAAATACGATAGCGAAAATCTGCCTGGCCCTGCGCTTGTTCCACCAGCAAAAGCTGATCACAGCCAATTCCGAAATGCCGGTCCGCAAGCCGGCGAATTTGCTGCCGGTCAAGATTCACCGCTTGATTGATACCATCCAAGACCACAAAATCATTTCCCAAGCCCTGCATTTTGGTAAATTTTAATTTCATCGATCACGTATTCCAACGGCTCATATCTGTCAGCGTCATCAAAAAATCATTCATCACGAAACCTCCCCCGATATCGACAACACTATCCCCCGCAATTTCAAACCCATACTGCTGATAAGCTGCGATAGCGCTATGGTTGCGTTTATTGACTGTGAGTATCAGGGACTGCAAATCGTTACTTCGCATGAGGTTAACTGCATCCGCCACTAGCATCGCCCCATAGCCTTTGCGATGATGATCACAATGGACATACAGTTTATCAATTTTCAGCTCATTTGGCTGCCCGGTAAGCATACAGCAGGAAAAACCTATAATGGTCCGATCCAGAATCAGCTTCCTCCACCAAATAGTTGGATCCTTGAGCTGGTTCTCAATCAGTGTTGGCTCATATCGTTGCGTCAGCATATAGTCAATCTGAGCCGTTGAAATAATAGGCGCATAATGATGTTGCCAGATTGTTCGCGCCAATGCAGCAATCTCTGAGACATCCAATGATGTTAAAGGCAATACTTGACTGACTTGGGGCAATTTCAAATTAATTCAAAACTTGAAGAAACTATACCGCACATTATTCAGCGGCATTCATGAAAATCCATGACTAATGATAACCGAGTTATCGTGAAGCCTAATGATCGTAAAAACGGCAACGGGATAACTTTTGGAAACAGCCACTCCACCAAAATAGCGGAATGGCTGATGAATCGGCTTAAAACTTAAGAATGCATCGGCTCGTAGGTATGCACAACCTTTGGATCCAGATGATTGATGGTTGCCATGATTTGAATCGGATCAGACAACGCGGGCGCCATGCTCCAGCGTTTACGTTCATCATTGCCAATGCGCACCATGCCGGTATGATTTTCCTTGATGTTATCCACGTCTTCCTCGACATCATAAAAACCCAGCCGGTAGCGGATCAACTCGATATCTTCCGGCGCGCCCGTCAGAAATTTCCAGCCATCCCGAATGCCATAGCGCTCAGCATATTGCTTAAGCAATTCCGGCGTATCCCGCTTAGGATCCAACGTGATGGAATACATGAAAACATCACGCCCCGCACGCTCACCCAGCATATTTCGCACTTCTCTCAAATTCGCCGTCGATTTCGGGCAAATGCCGGAACATTGCGAATACATCATGTTGATCGCAACCACTTTGTCGCGGATCAGGTCGTCATAAAACTTTACCGCCTCGCCTTCATGCGTATACAACGTAACGTTCGGAAACGGCGTGGCGCTATCCGCCGGTTTGTATTTTCTGATATTGGGATTGAGCGCGGGTTGGTTCTCAGTGAAACTCAGCTTCTGCCAAGCCGAATTCAGTCCAATCAGACCCAACGCCGCCAATCCCATGCCGGCCAGTATTTCCCTGCGTGAACCCACGGGTTCATTATTTTCTTTATTCATGATATCCCCCTCTCTCTTTTCTTAGCCCAAGATATCCCAACGCACCATCATGGCGTTATCCTCATGGATCGTATTGTGGCAATGCATCACATACTTACCGGGGAAATCCCGGAACCGAATAAATACTCTTATTTTCTCATTAGGTCCCAGTACGTACACATCCTTGCGTCCTCTCTCATGTACAGGGACAGTCACTTCAATGCCATTCACATAACGTTTCAGGATATGCCCTTCTTCGAAATGGATATGCACCGGATGACTCCAGCCGCCGGACGGATTATCCAGTTCCCAGATTTCAAAGCTGCCCAAGGCCATATGCGCACCCGCGGAACGGGCGTTCATAAACTTGTCATTGATCGCCCACATGCCGTTTTTGCGCTCAAAGCGCCAGTACCTGACCGGTGCAGTCGCGATTTCCGTAGCGGTCGGTCTGCGGATCGGGCGCAGCTTGGCCGGAACCTGACTGACATCCGGCTCATCCGGCTCGCGATCAACGATAATCTTGAGCACCTTCATTCCCGGCCCTTTGACACCTTTGGGTCCGCGCGAACTGGTTTGCTCCCAGCGGTTTACCAGGTACAACTCGGTACCCAGTGGATATGCAGAAAAATCCACTACGATATCGGCACGCTCGGCCACGCCCAGACGGACATTCTTGCGGTTCAGCAACGGCTTAGGCAGTAAATTACCATCGTTGGCGATATAGGTGAAAGACTGTTGTACATTGTTGGCCGTAACCAAATGAAACTGATAAAAACGTGAAGGTCCGGCATTGAGTAACCGCAGGCGATACTTGCGGCTGGCTACTTTCAACACGGGCTCGATCTTGCCGTTGACCGTTACCTTATCGCCTAAGGTACCTTCCGAATCCAATTCATTGAAGACTTGTATCGTATTCGCATCAAAGCGCTTATCCTGGAATGCCAACGGATAATCATAAGCACCGCTGGGCAATCTTAAAGCTGCCGGATTCGGATCATGCTCGTCATTTGAATCCAGCTCATCGTAGATTAAATAAAAACCGGCCATACCACGGTTAGCGTTGGAAGCGGTAAAATCCAGGCAATGATCGTGGTACCACAACGTTCCCAGCGCTTCGCGCTTATCGCCGCCCACGGGATTGCTCGGACTTTTTGGGAACTCATCGTACCCCGCATAGACGTTGGGATAAAAATGATCCTTGAATTGACCCGGACCATTCAAAGTAGGTCCGGCTTTGGTTGCACTGAAATAATCACCGGGGAAACCATCGCTCTCCGAAGGCGTATGCAAGTTATGCAAATGCAAGCTGATTTCCGGCGTGCCAAAACCGCTATGATTCGCAGGTAAATCGTTGTACAAACGCAAAATAACGGGACGCCCGTAACGTGCACGAATCACCGGATTCGTATAACCATCTTTACCTACGTAATTCCACACCAGTTGTTTTTCGTAATCCGGATGAAACTCATGATCGGCAATTGGTGTAGCACGCAGCTCATAGGTATCCGCCTGCCCAGGCTGAAGCGGGTAATCTGCAATACCAAAGAACTCTTCCCAGCGTTGATGGCTGGCACGTCCGCATTCTCCATCCGCAGTGCGAGGATCGCATAGCGGCGGATAAGTGCCACTGGCCAGATCGGTTTGCTCCAGCGACTCAATCGCTTCCGGTAACTCTTTCTTCCAGGGCGTAGTGCGCGGGCTGGGTGGTAACGATTCATCTTCCGGAAGTAACTGCGCCGAACTTTTGCGAGAAGTTAAAATGGCCGGTGCGGCCAGAACCGCTGCGCCCGTTGTTTTAAAGAACGCACGCCGCGATTCATTGGAAGGAGAATCCGAATCAGCGGTGTTACCCCGATCGGATTCATACTCTCCATTTTTCATGATAATACCCTCCTACTCTAAAATTATTATTTAAATTCACACTTTGGGTGCGTCTTGATTATGTATAGGCCCTGTCAAACTTATATTGACATCCATCAAATAAAAGCAATTTTGATGGATGTCACTCCCTTCCCTGGTGCTTACAGCACCAAGTCTCCCCCAACCAGCGTTGGCGCTCCAAATAACTGAATTTCGAACTCAGCCGCAGCATTTGCATTTATGTTGGCTTGCAACAGCCCTGAGCCAGAGTCGTAACGTACCTGTCCGCCGCCACTGAACGCGGCATTTCCGATAAAGATAAATGCTTGATTACCGGGGAATGCAGCCAACACATTCGCATCGATCGCGCTCAGGTCGATGGTATCGATTCCCGTTTCAAAATCCATGATGGTATCTCTATTGGCCGGGTTGGAATGACCCACAGCTGCAAGATAATCAAAGATATCCGCATCTGCTCCGCCTATCAAAGTATCGGCACTCGGCCCGCCAATCAGCGTATCGTCACCATTACCACCATTGAGTATATCGATGCCCGCTGCGCCATTCAGCGTATCGTTGCCATCACCGCCATTCAACGTATCGAGACCGGCTCCGCCGTTAAGCGTATTGTTGTTACTGTTACCGATAATAATATTGGCTAAACCATTACCGGTACCATTGATTGCATCTCCTCCGGTCAATGTGAGGTTCTCTACGTTGGCAAGAAGCGTATAAGTCACCGAGCTTTCGACCGTATCGATACCTTGATTAAGCAACTCGGTAATCGTGACCGGTAAATTGCTAATTACATACGTGTCGTTATCCAAACCGCCCCGCAGTGTATCCGTACCGCCCCCGGCTATCAGCGTATCGTTACCTCCCAGACCGGTGAGTAAGTTGTTGCTGGCGTTGCCGGTGATCACGTTAGCCACGTTATTACCCGTGCCATTAGCTGCAGTACCGGTAAGCGTCAGGTTCTCCAGGTTGAGACCCAGTGTATAGGTCACCGAGCTTTCAACAGTATCGGTACCACCCGCAGCACCGGCAAGTTCTACAATCGTATCGGTCGTGGTATCAACGATATAGGTATCGTCATCCGCACCACCATTCAGGATATCCACACCATCCAAACCATCCAGCGTGTCGTTGCCAGCCAAGGCTATCAGTACATCATTGCCAGCCGTGCCGACCATGTTATCGTCGCCGTTAGTTCCGACAGTGACAATCCTGTCTGCAAACTGCAGCCGCTCAACGTTACGAACTCTGTCACTACCTTCGTCGTCCGTCGCAGGATTAGCATGATCGACGAATATAGTGCCCGTGGAATCAACATTCACAACATAGTTAGCAAATACATCCTGATACACTGCGGTATCGACGCCGGTACTGTTTGATAAAATCTCACGCACAATCACCAATTGATCGGGGCTGTACGTGCCGTTCTGCATCGCAGTACGCAGCGCA
The DNA here is from genome assembly GCF_001455205.1 of Nitrosomonas ureae. NCBI lineage: Bacteria > Pseudomonadati > Pseudomonadota > Betaproteobacteria > Nitrosomonadales > Nitrosomonadaceae > Nitrosomonas > Nitrosomonas ureae. Next base: position 2,029,134 of record NZ_CP013341.1, on the reverse strand, counting down.
GGCGTCATATTGGGGAAGCTTGCAACTTGCGTTGCAGGGTTATTGGGATCGGTACGGACGCTGATGCGGACATTCAACCAGGCATCACCATCGATAATGTCGTCACCGCCGCGGCCTTCAATTGAATCACTACCGCCACCACCAATTAAGATGTTGCCGGAGCTGAAACTCGTAGCTCCATCCAGCAACGCACTCAACCCACTGATCATGCCAATCCGTTCAGCAGCCGTATGCGTTCCGTTGAGTTGATTGACGTTATCCAGCGCGTTGTTTTGCCCGGTGACTGGATCTACCAGCTCCAGTTCAACGTTGGTACGATCGTCACCTCGTATGATGTCGTTTTGATTCCATCCCGATGCAGCTTCAACCAGATCGAAACGATCAGCGGTATCTACAAAGGGACCTGGAACAAGGAGTCTGGCCAAATCAATATTTGCAGCCACTGTGCTGCCAACATTCCCAGTCCAGTCAAAGCCGCTGGCGCCATCGTTCCGATCGGCACCAGCCAAACCCATCATAATATCATCGCCGCCTTCGCCAATGAATTCGTCGAGACCGCCACTACCCACAAACATATCATTGCCGCGAATCGGATCACGATTGAACGGATCAAAATTGTCACCGGTAGAACCATCGGCTGTTCCGGTTTGAATCCAGTCATCGCCTTCATTTCCCTGCATGACTTCATTCGGCGCATTGCCGAAAATGAAATCGTTACCCGGACCGGCAAACACTTCCGAGATATCATTGCCCGTCACCACAAAATCGTCGCCGGAGCCACCTAAAATCAAATTAATACCGGCACCGCCGTTGATCACATCGTGACCATCGCCGCCTTTGATATTGTCGTCACCCGAGGTATCGGTGATGATGTCATTGCCATCGCCGCCATTGAGTGAATCGTTACCTGCATTGCCCTCAATACGATCATTACCGCCATCACCCCATACCGTGTCGTCACCAATACCCGCACGCAGCCTGTTCACACCATCCGTACCACCCATCACGATATGCTCTCCGCCGTTATAGCGAATGGTATTGGGGCCTAAAGAAGTGTCTCTTCTAAGAAGCGCAACTTCGTTATAGGGTGTATCAGGATCATTGATGATCGGTCCACTGGGGTTTTGCGCACCTGCTTCAAAGGTATAAGTCGGGGTCGAGAACACATCGAATGGCAGATGTTTCACATCCGGGAGATTGCGCATGATCATCTCAGCAAAGGAGTTTTCTTCCAGTTGCGTGAGGAAATCAAGTCCGGCGGTACGCGCCAGATAGTAAAAACGATCGCCGTTCTGCAGGTTTTCCATTTGGGTTTCGAACACAAAATTAAACGTTGAACCCAATAACCCGCCAAAAGGCGCTTGCGCCTCAGCCAAACCGCCAATCCAGAAATCGACAGAATCCAAGCCGGTATTGGCCGTGGTGAAGCCATTGTCGCTATTCATAAAATCACTATTGTTATCTATGAGATCCTGCGCTGCGGCACGTTTATCCGCGTTGGTAGTAGCAGCAGCGATGCTGGGATGATTGCCATACGCGGCAATAAAATTAACCAGCGATTCAGGGTGTCTGAGTTCCGCGCCAAAATCGTTCCAGCTGACGTAAGGCGCCACGGCACTCAGGCCACTATCATCAAAGAACATGCGGCGCGCATCGTTCAGCCCGGGAATACCGGTATCGCGAGCACGCGTCATGTTGATCGTCGGCAAATCGAGCGGCAATCCAACAAGATTATTGCGCAAAGCCTCGGTGACAAATTCATCGATTTCATTACCGACTTGTTTGGTCATGCCTCTCACCACCGCTGCGGCAGCATCAAGGTTATCCGCATAACCGTCGGCAAACTCCACCGGATTCAAGAATGCCTGAATCAATCCAATATCATCGGTATTACCATCTGCATCCGTTCTGGCTACGGTTTCAGTCAGCATCGAATGACCGAAGCGATACACCACATGGGCAAACTCGGCCATGATGGCAGGATCGATCGTGCTGTCATAACCGATGAAGACATCGACATTCGGTTGCACCTTGCGGGCAAATTCCTCGAATACCAAGTGTTGATACTGCATTTCAGTCGCAAACCGCGCGGCTTGGAACAATTTCTCGCCATCCCACTGATTACCGGGTAACTTCCATTGGTTAATGAATGCAGGGTCCCCGCTATCCGTAATCAAGTCTTTGATCTCTTGAATTTTCCGATTATGCTCAGCATGAAATACGGTGTGTACTGTGGTCAAACCGATATTTTCATTACCGCGGCCATCACCGGTAATAAAGTGCGCGTCGAGTAACTCACCATCGTATTCACCTGCTGCAGGCAGGCCAGGATTGATGACATTATCACCATCTTCTGTCTTCATGCTGCCATTGGAATTGCGTGGTGCTGCATTGTGCGCAATATCATCCAGGAAAGCATGGCCGGTGCGAACCACATTCGCTGGAATGTTTATCCCCAATCCACCATTAGCCGTCGGATCACCTTCAAGCAAATTATTTCCCGGCAGCACCAATTGCGCATAACCATTGGGACCAGGAATAAACTTGCCATACGTATCAGTTGCCAGTAGCGGCAGATTCGTTACATCAACATCGGTCAGATTCAGACCCAGCATGGTATGAGCTTGTGCTTTAATATCGGCCCAAGTTGCAAGACCACCCAAACCACCGGAACCTTCCAGCAAATTACCGGTTGAGACCGGATCACCGGTGTTTGGATTGATTGCATATTCACGCAAAAACACCTGATGGGAAGGATGCGAGGTATAGGTCTGATTCTGATCCACAAACGGCGTTGTCTGGTTAATGTGATTGCGGCCATCATCACTAGTACCTATGACACCATCGTTGCCGGGCAAATTGGTCGCCCTGGTCAGGGTCATGAAATTAGGCGCACCCGGCGTAGGATCAAATAGCGGATCGTCCGGTTGCAGTGGAACAAAAACGGTACCGCTTTGGCCCTTATTTACCAAATCCAATCCGTGATCAAAAAACTGGCCAAACAGCGTAAACCACGAATTGAACGGTGCTGATAGCCCTTCATCGGGTGTCGTATTAGGGATGAAGAAAGTTTCAAACGGTGTGCCATCGGCGCGAATCCCTTCGACTGGATCGGCACCGTCATTAGCGATCACGGCGGCAGGATTGGTGGCGGTCTGATCCACAATCAGATTACTGATCAAACGCGGTTGCGAATCAAATACCAAGCCTGATGTTTGACTATAGTTTGTCGAGCTGCCCACTGGCTGACCCGGGCTCCCAAAACCTGCAGGCACATTCTCTCCAGGTCTGAATTCAGGCGCCAATAAACGCGGAAACACCCTATCTGCCGCTCCGAACAAGCTCTGGCCATCTTCCAGATTGTTATAGGTGCCATCGACATTGCGCATACCAAAAGGCAGCAACGGATCACCCACAAGTCCTGGCAATGCGTTGAAAGTGCCTGATTGCTGCGCGGCGGAATCTGCATCAGCAATCGCTATTTGCTGAAGTAGAAAATCTAGATCGGTTCTGCTGAAATTTGCCATTTTATCTAACTCCCGTATTTATTTATAAATCGAGCAAGCTAAACACTTCCTGCACTGTGCTGACTTACTACACTTAAATTAATAATTCTTAATAACTCTCTCTTAAATTTGAGAGAAAAATATTATTACTGACGCCCTATCCCTCCAAATCAGATGTATTCTGTTACTTGACAGACTACCCAACATCAAATTGAACACTCTGATTTATTGCGAAATTCTTACCCTCTCGTAATGTTGTTTTTGTCTATCAACAGAATGAAGTGCCATACGTTAATAATCTTTATAACTCTTTCATCCCACTTCTCTTTTCTGGCAATAAGATAATATGCTCACAGAACTCAAAAAATAAGTGACAGGCCGCAGCAATTTCGTAGTATTCTTGTCCTAGTTTTTGTCCTGGTTTTTGTAGGATTATTCTTCCACAATAAGTTATTTTATTTCATTAAATCATGAATATATGATTATGAAAAACTTGTGAAGAAGCTATAAAGGAAGATGTGAAGAAATAATGAAGGAAAGCTCAGTTTCAGTCCATTTCAGAAACTAAAATTTAAAGTGAAGGCTGTTTTACTGAATGGGGCGATAACGTCAATGGAGGTTTATTGAATTTATGGCGCATCGCGTTAATAATATTCAAGAGTGCCGATTTTCCGATAATTCTGGCTTCCAGCTTACGCTTATTGGGAAAATCCAATAATGAAATTCCAATCAACATGGTCAGCAAACCTTGCCCCGGTAGAAAGAGCATCAGGAAGCCTGCAATCAGAAATACAAACCCGACAAGGTTTTTAACGACTAATCCAATCATGCGCAATATTGGATGACGATCTTTCATCCAGTAACGTGGAACGCGCACATCAAAATAATCACTCGGCAATCGAATCAGAATCCATGGAATCGCAATCAAAGAAGCAATGAAGCCAATAATCGATGCAACCGTCAAATTGATCAAAACATCGATGGATACCCACTGATGTATTGACGCGACGATATCTTCCAGCATGAGAAATTAGCCTGATAAATTGAAAATTACTCAGATCTCTCCGAATAATCTGATGGGAAAAACAGTCGTACTACAGAAGGATTCCTGCCGCGTGTGAAAGCGGCAGGAACAAGTTATATCTACAACATCAAAGTTGAGAGCTAAGGAACGATACGATTGTTCAGAATTTCTCTGTTTGCGTTGTTCCAGGTTACATCGGTCAGGTTAGAGTAACGGGTGATAATCTGTGCCGCTATACCACCTGAGAATAATCCCGCCCAGCCCAGAATCACAAAGCCCCAGTGCAACGGCGCGCTAAACAGCTCTTCCATGAACCAGAATGCATGTCCCCATTCGTTCAACCCTACGTTCGGCAGAATCATCAATGGGCCTGCAATCGCCATTACCAACGGGAAAGATGTGCCGCGGCTATACAATGGCAGACGTGTCATCGCGTACAGGTATGCCGCTACTCCACATACAATGTACATCGGGAATGAGCCATAAAACACCACTACGTGACTCGGTGTAAAGCTCGTGTCTCGTATAATCACCTGGTGCCAGCTTGCGTCTTGTTCGGTAAAGAAGCTGCCGCCCCAGTAAACACCAAACAAATATACACCCAGCCACATCATCCAGTAAAAATAACGTTTGATCTCAAGCTTGGTGTCCAGATTGTCCAGTTGTTCCTTGGTATCGCGGGTCTTCAGTATCCAGCCCCAGGTTACCAACGCAAACAAAGGCATCAGTGTCATGTGGACGCGCCACAGTCCCATCCATACCTTGTCAAATTCCGGCTCCATCGAGTCCATGCCATGTGAATACGCAAATGTCCTTTGGTACCAGATCCAAAATATCGCTACCAAGAGCATCGTTAACATGCCTATCTTGTAATATTTCGAGTCGTACCACAGCGACATGTCATAGTTGGCGCTCGCAGCGCCGCTAGTTGTGCCATAGGTTGTTGCCATTTTTGCCTCCTACTAATTTAACAGATTGTTTGTTAATAGAAAAATTTGTTTGATGTGGAGAATTATTTTCACCACTCAACGCAAATTAGACAGATTCTTTCATCATGAAAGTTCCCACCAATCTGTGAAAACTCCGCCGGGCATTTACAAAGTAGTTAGCGACTCTATAAATGCAGGGATATTTTATAAATTAATATCCGATCTTTCAACTAATTAACAAATTAATTCTAAGCTCGTGAGTAACAATATTGTCATAATTCTGTAAAAAAAATGATGTTGTCACAAAAATGTAACATTGCTGTTATATAAATATTGTCTCGTCTAGTAATTTATTTTTCAATCCTGGATTAACGACAGATAATGAAATTTCTCAGCTCTATTTTAGCAACTCTAGTGATATTCAATTTATGTGTCATCTCCAACGCTTATGCATTGGATTTGTATGTTGATACAAAAACCAAACAAGTTTTTGCGGAACCTGGACCGGGTAGAATTCATATGGGTACGTATGTAAAAGCCGATAATCCACCGATGCAGCCAGAATCCCCCAAAGTAGCTACAACACCATCCGCGGCACCTGCTAAATCAGAGAAAAAAGAAACAGTGGCCGGCTCGACTCCGATGCGTGAGGAAAAAACCGCAGAGGTGGCGGATAAAACCATACACGAACGCCTGGCTAGCCAAGTCTCAGTGCTGGAAGAACGCGTTAAGGATGTTGAAAAGATACATGGTACGTTTGATGATCGGGGTTTACATTGGGCCACTAAAGATGGAAATTTTTCAATGTCGCTCAATGGACGGATACAACCCGCTTCACAATATAATTTCGTCAATGATCCTGACCCTGCTTTCGGGTCCAATACCGCGAATGAGCTGAATAGTGGCATGAATATCCGCCGCGCTCGTCTGGGTGCTGAAGGCACTTTTTATAGAATATGGGATTATAAATTCGAGTTTGATTTTAGCCGTGGCAATGGTTCTGTCGGATCCGGAATTACGGATGCTTTCGTACGCCTGAATCATACGGATGCACTCTCTTATAAAATAGGTTCATTCAAAGAGCCATTCAGTCTGGAAGAAGCGGCCAGCAATCGATTTCTTACCTTTATCGAGCGTCACATGTCAGTCAATTCGTTTGTAGATAACCCCAATACTTACAAAACAGGTATCGGTGCCAATTATGCGGTAACACGCTTCCAAACCGGACTGGCCTTTCAAACCGAACCAATAGGGGCGTGGTCAGCTGCATCAACTTCGGTGAATGCAAACGGCAATCAGAGCCGCAACAACGGTTCGGGTGACACGGGTTGGCAAGGTATAGGCCGCGTCAGCGGCAGACCCTGGATGGAAGATGAGACCAAGTTCCTACACGTTGGCATCTCCGCAGGACACACCGCAGTCAATACCCAATATCGTGCTGATGGCACTATGGTTGGAGAAGGCTCCAACGGCGGCGGTGGCGGTATGTCATTTTTCGCATTCCCAGGAACCAACGTGGATCGCAGTAATATCCTGAACACCGGCAATTTAAGCACCGGTGCGCTCAACGATCCGAACCGGCGCGAGATAAGCAGTTATGATCGATATGGTGCGGAAGCATGGTTTGTCCATGGCCCCTTCTCAGCACAAGCAGAGTTTTTACGCACCAATATCAATGGGATTGGGTATGATGGAGAGCACTTGACGGGTTACTATGGTTTCGTGAGTTACTTCCTGACCGGGGAATCCAAAGCCTATCATGTCAGAAACGGTGCAGCAAACCGGATTAGACCAAACCGGCCGTTTCAATGGAATGGATCGGGATGGGGTGCATTCGAACTTGCTGCCGGCTATGATTACATTGATATGAATTCGGGAGTCATCAGAGGCGGACGGGCTGATATGGTCAGGTTCGGCTTCAATTGGTATCCTCACTCGAACGTTAAGTTTCAGGCAAACGTTATACATATGCTGGATATCAATACGGCTAGAACACCAATCACCAATACCGATGGATTCTCCGGTGGAGCTGGAGCACGGACTAATGGCTGGAATAATGGCGATTTGAGTGCATTCTTGACTCAATGGACTATTGATTTTTAAAAGTGTTTGCGTTGCACCCACAATGGGAACTCAGAAATCTCCGAGTTCCCACTACACGTTAAATTTATTTTCTGAGTCTTAATTCATATCACCCCAGAATACCTCCACAATTAAACTATAGGCTAACAATATGTGGATTATGATCTATATAGTAGACAGCCCAACACAATCCATTTCATACAAGGAGGACAAAATGCCGCAAATATACACCTTCAAGATAGTAAACATAATGTTCCTACTCTGTGTAGGTATGAGTATTGCAAATGCACAATCGGTTATCCAAACTGATGGCTCCAGCACCGTCTATCCCATTACCAAGGCAGTCGCCGATAAATTTCAAATCGTAAAAAAAAATACAGTGAATGTTACGGTCAATATTTCCGGCAGCGGTGGCGGTTTCAAGAAATTCTGCCGTGGTGAGATCGATATCGTGAATGCCTCGCGACCCATTCTGAAGAATGAAATGCAAGATTGTAAAAATTCCCGTATTCAATACATTGAGATCCCGGTAGCTTTCGATGCCTTAACCGTAGCAGTTAATCCGGAGAATCATTGGGGAACGGCCATGACATTGGCAGAATTGAAAAAAATATGGGAACCGGCTGCACAAGGCACGATTACCCGATGGAAGCAGGTCAACCCGACGTGGCCCGATGAAACTATTAAACTTTATGGCTCCGATCCGGAGTCCGGCACTTATGATTACTTCACGAAAGCTATTGTAGGCAAGGCAAAATCCAGCCGCAGCGACTACACTGAATCGGCAGATGACAACGTATTGGTTAACGGTGTGGCGAGCGATAAGAATGGCTTAGGATTTTTTGGATTTTCCTATTACATTGAGAATCAGAACAAGGTCACAGCTGTTGCCATAGATAATGGAAAAGGACAAGGCGCTATTCCTCCCGCGGTCGAAACTGTCGAAAATGGCAGCTATCAACCTTTATCTCGCCCGGTCTTTATCTATGTCAATGTGAAAGCCATTGAGAAGCCTGAGATTAAGGAATTTGTGGAATTTTATCTAAAAAATGCTCTCTTGCTGGTAAAAGAAGCGAAGTTTTTTCCATTACCGCCTCGAGCTTATACCACCATGCTGGAACACTTTAACAAAAAAAGAACAGGTTCGGTATTTAGTGGGATACCGGCAATAGGCCTTACCATCGACGAGCTGATCAGACGCGAGGAGCGACTTCAGTACGAAAATTTTTAAACCCATACCTACGAAATAAGTAATTATTTAAATTACTTATGGCTTTAAAGCAGCTTTGAAAAACTCGCACTGTCATTGCCGACGTAGTGAGGAATCTTTCACAATCAATGCGATAGATTTATCGCCCGACTCGACATGCGCTTATTCAGAGTTCCCTTAACAACACCAGTTAATAATTACTTAACGAAATTACTAACCGGTGTTATTTTTTCAAATTCAACATTCATTTATGATATAAGTCCCCCATTGCAATTAAATAACCTTATCCCCTCTGCAACAATCACCTAATTTATGCCTTTCAACCCCATTATCCTGTGGACAGATGCACTTATATATTTATTCGTCGGTATTGTATTTTTTTTGATTTGGTATGTAAGACAGAACGAACATCTATTGACCCCCTGGAGACGGGTAGGACATAGTGCCAGCGGCATGTCCGCACTGACAGTGCTACTTTTTTTCTTGATCGTAGGGTTACTCGATACTATCCATTTTCGCCCCGCTCTCGATCATAAAACCCCGGATGGAGAAAACGTTTACAGTGTGGAAGTCTTGAGCGTACTTGATCTCCTGGTAACACCATTGCGCACGAATATGGAAAAGACCTATTCCGCGCCATTGGCTACACACCTCTACGCAAAAGAAACGATTGAGCTTCCCGATGGCAAGCAGATTAGAACCTTCGCCCGGCTTAAATACGGCGGAGCTCACCTGCAAAATCCGGATACGGATCATGTCAATGATATTACATGGCGCAGCGTAAAAGGTTTGATGGCTGGTTTTCTGTTCTGGTGCTTGTTTACCGCAGGTTTAATCATGTTATTGTCACATCGACATCAGAAAAGTTTTACCCAAACCATCGCAACCATTTTGCGATGCAAAATGGAGATTCCCTGGCACGCTATTTTGATCACGTTATTAATCCTGCTGCTGATTATCGGTTGCGGAACAGCATTAGCCGGTCACTACCATGTCTTAGGCACTGACAAGGTTGGACAAGACATTCTGTATCAATCACTCAAGAGCATTCGTGTCGCTCTGGTCATTGGTACTCTGACCACGCTGATTATGCTGCCGTTTGCGCTATTGCTCGGCATTATGGCGGGTTATTTTAGCGGCTGGATCGATGATGTCATTCAATATATTTATACCACACTGAATTCCATACCCAGCGTTCTATTGATCGCAGCTGCAGTACTCATGATGCAAGTGTATATCGAAACCCATTCGGAATTATTCGAAACTGTCGCCTCACGCGCCGATCTGCGCTTGTTATTCCTCTGTATTATTCTTGGCGTAACCAGTTGGACCAGTTTATGCCGGTTGCTTCGCGGCGAAGCCATGAAGCTGCGCGAATTGGAGTATATCCAGGCAGCCCATGCCTTTGGCGTCTCGCATTGGCGCATCATCACGCGCCACATTTTACCGAATGTAATGCACATCGTTCTAATTGCGACGGTCATGGATTTTAGTGGCTTGGTTCTGGCCGAAGCGGTTTTATCTTATGTCGGCGTGGGTGTCGATCCTTCCACGATGAGCTTTGGCACTATGATTAACGCGGCACGTTTGGAAATGGCACGCGAACCGATAGTCTGGTGGGCATTACTGGCAGCATTTGGATTTATGTTCACTTTGGTATTGAGCGCCAATTTGTTTGCCGATGCAGTACAAAACGCTTTGGATCCGCGCACAAGAACGTTAAAACAAAGCAAGAAATTCTTTCAGGAATCAGAAAACAAACCACAAACATCAAGCAAAATATCCCAAGCTATTAAGTCAACCGGATCTTCTCATCAACCATGAAAAATCTGCTGGAAATAGAACATCTTGAAACCTTGCTGCATACCGGCAATGCGCCCGTGCGTGCAGTCGATGGATTGTCTCTGGCCATTTTACCGGGTGAAACATTTGCGTTACTCGGAGAATCCGGATGCGGCAAGTCAATGACAGCACTTTCCATTATGCGCTTGCTACCCGCAGTAGGTGAAATTGTTGCCGGGCAAATCAAACTCAACGACACAGATATTCTGCAACTCTCTGAAATGGATATGCGCACAATCCGTGGTAAACGCATCAGTATGATTTTTCAGGAACCGATGTTGAGCCTGAATCCAGTCCTAACCATCGCTGAGCAAATTGAAGAAGTATTGAACCAGCATTTGCAATTATCCAAAGACGCAACCCGGCAACGCATTCAGGAATTGCTGGAGCAGGTCGGCATTCCCGATGCAACGCAGCGCATGCATGAATATCCGTTCCAGTTTTCCGGTGGCATGAAACAGCGCGCCATGATCGCTATGGCGCTTGCGGGCGAACCTGAGTTACTTATTGCCGATGAACCCACGACAGCTCTGGATGTGACGATACAGGCACAAGTCCTGGATTTGATGCGACAAATCCAGCGACGCACGCACATGGCAATTTTACTGATCACGCATGATCTGGGCGTGGTTGCCGAAATGGCTGAACGCATCGCAGTAATGTACGCAGGAGAAATCGTCGAGCTGGCTTCCCGGGATGATTTCTTTCACCGCCCGGCTCATCCCTACTCACAGCAGTTATTTGCATCTTTACCCGGGAAACAAAAACGTGATCAGGCATTAACCGTTATTCAGGGCAGCGTACCCTCCCTCGCACAACAATTTAATGGCTGCCGTTTTGTTGATCGCTGTAATCAAGCACTGGCTATCTGTCACCATACCGTTCCCAAATGGTATCCGGCAACATCGGGAAGCCATCAGGTGCGCTGTCATTTGTATTTGGATCAGCAGAATGTCACAAAGAAACCACCAGCAAATAACGCCAAGCAGCGAATAATCGCTTTTGATGCAAAAACTAATACGACAGAAGAAATATTATTACAAGTTACCGAACTCAAAGTACACTTCCCAATTCGCAAAGGATTATTCAAGCGTGTAGTCGGTCACGTTAAAGCAGTCGATGGCGTATCATTAAAAATTGTTGCTGGACAAACTTTGGCATTAGTCGGTGAATCGGGATGCGGCAAAACAACGATCGGTAAAAGCATTCTGCAATTGATTGAACCAACCGCCGGAAGCGTGCGCTTCAGAAACCAGGAGCTGGTTTCTCTGAAACGCGATCAGCTACGGCAAATACGTTCCCAATTTCAAATTATATTCCAGGACCCTTACTCTTCACTGAATCCGCGCATGCGGATTATTGAGATTCTGCGGGAAGGCATGGATGCGCTGATCATCAGGAAAAAAAATGGCTCCAAAACTCACGCTGCATCATCAATTGATTCAAGAGAGAAAGAAATTGATGCATTATTACGTCAAGTGGGTTTGCCTGTTGAGGTAAAATGGCGGTATCCGCATGAGTTCTCCGGTGGTCAGCGACAGCGTATCGCCATTGCACGTGCTTTGGCGGTTAATCCGGAACTATTAATCTGCGATGAGCCGACTAGCGCATTGGATGTATCGGTTCAGGCGCAAATCCTGAATCTGCTCAAATCGCTGCAAAATAATTTAGGACTTGCATTTTTATTTATTACCCACAATATCGCTGTTGTGGAATATTTGGCTGATGAGGTTGCTGTCATGTATTTGGGACGAATTGTTGAATATGGACGTATTAATGAGGTGATGAATCACCCCAGGCATCCCTACACCCAGGCGTTACTATCCTCAGTTCCGCAAATTGAATTCAATCCCGACCGCCAAGTCATTGCGCTGAAAGGTGACCTGCCATCCCCAGTCACACCGCCTACCGGCTGTCACTTCCATCCACGCTGCGCCAGCGCTATGCCAATTTGCCGCGTAACCTATCCTCCGGTCAGCATATTCAGCGCAACGCATACAACCCATTGTTTTCTTTATCCACACCAACAAGTTTCTTGAAATTATGAGTATTCATAACGAAGTGGCGCGTCGCCGCACTTTCGCTATCATTTCCCATCCTGATGCAGGCAAAACAACGCTGACCGAAAAATTGTTGATGTATGCCGGTGCGATTCATATCGCCGGCAGCGTAAAAGCACGCAAAGCCAGCCGTCATGCTACTTCGGATTGGATGGAAATCGAAAAACAACGCGGTATCTCGGTCGCCAGTTCAGTCATGCAAATGGAATACCGTGATTGCGTAATTAACTTACTCGATACTCCCGGTCACCAGGATTTCTCGGAAGATACTTATCGTGTGCTCACTGCAGTCGATGCCGCATTAATGGTAATTGACGCCGCCAATGGCGTCGAAGCACAGACATTGCGTCTGCTGGAAGTCTGTCGCGCACGTAACACCCCGATCGTCACTTTTGTCAATAAAATGGACCGTGAAGTACGTGAGCCGTTGGATTTGATCGATGAAATCGAACGCACCCTCGGTATGACCACCATTCCTTTCACCTGGCCGGTCGGCATGGGAAAAAACTTTCAAGGTGTCTGCGATCTGCAAAATGATTGTATGCGCATATTTCAAGCTGGATCTGACCGGATCGACAATAAAAATGAAACGATCGCGCAGCTTGATGATCCACAGATCCAACAGCGTTTCGGCACGGATTTGTCCAGCGCTTTACAGGCGATCGAGTTGATTAAAGGGGCTTCACCGGCTTTTGATCATAAAGTGTTTCTTGCGGGCAAACAAACCCCTGTTTTCTTTGGTTCCGCGATCAACAATTTTGGTGTGCGGGAAATTCTCGATGCATTGGTCGATTTGGCCCCTCCTCCCGAGTCACGTAACGCTATTCAACGTGAAGTATTGCCGGATGAAAAAAAATTTTCCGGCATGGTATTTAAAATTCAGGCCAATATGAATCTGGCACACCGCGATCGCATTGCCTTTGTGCGTGTATGCTCCGGTCATTTCAGGCGTGGCATGAATTTGAAAGTCTCACGCAACGGCAAGGATATCCGCACCAGCACGGTAGTATCTTTTTTGTCGCAACGTCGTGACATTCTTGAAGAAGCTTACCCCGGAGATATCATTGGCATACCGAATCACGGCACGTTGCAACTTGGCGACACCCTAACCGAAGGTGAAGTATTGCAATTCACCGGACTGCCTTTTTTTGCTCCGGAAATTTTTCGTACCGTGGAAATTTCAGATCCGCTACGCAGCAAACAATTGAAGCTGGGATTGACGCAGCTCGGTGAAGAAGGTGCGATCCAGGTATTCCGTCCGCATTTGGGTAACATGCTGTTACTCGGTGCCGTTGGTACGTTACAGTTTGAAGTGGTTACTCATCGACTGCAATATGAATATGCGGTGGCTGCCCGGATAGCGCCAGCTAAATATCAACTGGCACGTTGGATTACTTGTGACGATGCACGCGAATTACAACGATTTGTTGAAGCCAACGCACATCGGATCGCCTACGATGCCGTAGATGCTCCCACCTTTCTGGCCGCTTTTGGCGCGGAATTAAGTGTCGCGGAAGAGAACTGGCCGGCGATTCGCTTTCATAAACTACGCGAACACGCCGGTTTGGTGTTTCAGGATCATATCAACGCATAGTGGCACATAAGATGATATGGATATCGATTATTTTATTATTCATCTTTTTTACAGTATCCACGTCGGCTAGTGATTTAATCTCCGCATCTGCTGACCCTCTCACCAGGTTTGTTGTTATTGGGGACATGCCTTACACCGATACCGAATATGCATTGCTGGAGCAACCTGATGGCGCCATCGCCAAAGCCATTCGCACACTCAATCCCCCTGTACTCATTCACCTGGGAGACTTCAAGCAGGGCCGGTTAAGCTGCAGCGACGAATTGTTCCTGGATCATTATCGTCAAATAGCACAGCTCAATCCCCATAGGGTTGTCTATACCCCCGGCGACAATGAATGGGTGGATTGTGATCGATTTACCTTTTCCGCACGCTATGACGAACTGGAACGGCTCAACTTTTTGCGTCAGCTCTTTTTCCACCGGGATCACCATCAATTGACTAAAGACATTCCCGGCCTTAAGCGGCAAGAAGGGTTTATCGAAAATGCACGATGGGAATCCAATCAAGTTGTTTTTGCCACACTGCATGTTCCCGGGACAAATAATGGTCGCATGGAAATTTTACGCAGCAACCTGCAGGACGCCTTGGACGAAGCCGATTATCGCGATCAATCCAACGAGCAATGGCTACGGCAATTATTCATCGCTGCGGAATCCGCGTCAGCGCTCGTCATTGCATTTCATGCCGATATTTTTAATTTTAATCATAAGAAACCTGCTTGTACGATCGAGAATCGCACGAATTGCGATGGCTATCGAAAGCTACGCGATTTGATTAAGAACCAAGTTGCGCAATTCGGCAAACCGGTTTTGGTAATTCATGGCGACTCTCAGGCATATTGCCTGCACCAACCGTATACGTCGATTCCTAATCTTTGGCGGCTCAATGCCCCCGGAGACTATAAGCACATCGATGCCAGTCAGGTTGTGTTTGACCCGAAAAACAAAAACACGCCCTTTACCGCTAGCGGCGTGCTTGACCGCAAACCTGCTCCGGCAATCTGCAGCTATAGTATTTTCGGTTCATCCCGACATTCTCCATCTTTATTTCCAAGAACACAGCTATCATGATATTCAGCATGACCGGTTACGCCGCCGTTAGCCAGGAAACACCTCACGGATCTTTCAGCATCGAAATACGCTCAGTCAATAACCGCTATTTGGATATTCTATTTCGTCTGCCGGATGAGTTCCGCAAGCAAGAAGCAGTTATGCGAGAACTGCTCACTGCGCAACTCAGTCGCGGCAAAGTCGAATGCCGCCTGAATTTTTCTCCATCAACCAGCACGGTAAATTTGCTACAACTGGATCACACGTTATTAGAGCAATTACTGCAACTGGAACAAATGATTAAAACACGGCATGCCGTAGCGGCATCGCTAACCGTCGCAGAAATTCTTAAATGGCCTGGCATATTGGGAAGTAATCATGCAAACATCGAAGAATTCGATGAAATTACGGTAATGCTACTGCAAACTGCACTGAACGATTTAAAAGCTGCACGGATACGTGAGGGTGATAAACTCAAATTAATTCTACTGAATCGCATCGAGCAAATGCGTCAACTCTTACAGATAGCATCACCGCGAATTCCCGCACTCATCGCGGCCTTTGAAGAAAAGCTGCGTACCCGCCTGGAAGAAATTTTAGGTAACTATGAAAATGAACGGATTCACCAGGAAATTACATTATTTGCCGGAAAAATCGATGTTGACGAAGAGCTTTCACGTCTGCAGGCACATCTAAACGAGGTGGAGCACATTCTAAATAAGGGCGGCTACGTCGGGAAACGGCTCGATTTCATGATGCAGGAATTACATCGCGAAGCCAATACCATCGGATCAAAGTCAGTTGATCTGGAAATCACGCGAATCTCTATGGAATTGAAGGTCATCATCGAGCAGATGCGAGAGCAAGTTCAGAATATTGAATAATGAAATTGCCCTGAGACCTCATCATCTCTATATATTTTATTGATAGGCAGTAAAACCACCATTGTTTCATCATTTGCCTGAACCCAAAATTGCTATGATTAACTCGTGCCGTGCTGGCAGAGCCAATTTAATTGGGAAGAAATTAATTCATTCTTTGGCAATTCAAAAAAATATGCTAATAATTGGATTGATGTCATTCCATAAAAAACTGAAGAAAAATGGGAAAATTATTTTTTTATATCCTAATCGCACTATTGATCTATTGGATAATTAAGAGCCGCCATTCTAAGAAAGACGCAGATATATCGAATCAGGATTCGGTTGAAGATACGGTCAATTGTGTGCAGTGCGGTGTTTATTTGCCTAAAAGTGAAGCGATCAGGCAGCAAGATAAATATTTTTGTTGTCAGGAGCATTGTGACCAATTTTTAAGCTCCTCGTCTTAAATTAATTTTTGTGTCGACACCTACTTATTCATCACAAACAAAACACTCAATATTCTGGCCCTTCCATTCCAAACTAGCGAGTGTTGATTACACCGGCCAGTATTGGTGTTCACTTTATTATTTCAATATTTACCGCATATTGCTGGGCAGCAGTCTGCTCATTAGTGTTTGGAAATTTGAACTCACGAATTTCGGCTCGCATCATTACACCCTATTTCTGTACGCAGGACTGTCACATGTAGTTTGCAGCTGTATATCCCTGTTGCTGGTTAATTTAAGAACCCTTGAGTTTAATTGGCAATTAACCATACAAGTAATTTGTGATATTGTTTTTTTTTACTATCATGCTATATGCCAGCGGGGGGTTGCAGAGCGGTTTGGGTGCCATACTGCTGATATCCCTCGCAGCAGCGGGATTAATCAGCCGCGGCCGTTTAGCATTATTTCTTGCATCTATTGCGACGATCAGCTTATTGCTGCAAGAAACATATTCCTTGCTTACAGTTAGCTATTATTCGGCTCAGTACTCACAAGCGGGTTTATTGAGCATGGCGTATTTTGCTGTAGCCTGGTTGGCACATCAATTAGCCAAACATACTTTAGCCAGTGAGCAGCTAGCAAAAGAACGGGGTATTGATCTGGCAAATATGTCGCAAGTCAATCAATTGGTCATTCAGGATCTGCAGGAAGGCGTACTGGTAGTCGATAAACATGGCGTTATCCGACAGCATAATAGCTACGCTGATAAGCTTCTCGATTTAAGATCATCTGCAAATAACCCAAAATCCCTTAAGCTATCCGATTATGCACCTGATATTGCTGACCGGCTTAAAAGTTGGCAAGGGGATAGCAAAATGAGTTTCGATCTATTGCGATTAACGCATAGTCATGCATTAGTGCGCACCCGCTTTCTACCTATACAAGCCGACTTCAGCAACGGAGTCGTAGTTTTTCTTGAGGATATGGGTCGTATACAAGCGCAGTTGCAGCAACTCAAACTGGCAGCAGTGGGACGCTTGACAGCCAATATTGCACATGAAATTCGTAACCCGCTGTCCGCTATCAATCACGCAGCTGAACTTCTGGAGGAAGAACAACAAGAAAATCATACCGATCCCCGCCTGGTGCGTATCATTTGTGATAATACCCGACGATTAAACAAGATCGTACAGGATGTATTGCAACTAAACCGACGTAACATTTCAAAACCGGATATTTTGGAACCTCAGGATTTTATCAAGAAATTTCTTGAAGAATTTTGTGATGTGGAAAAAATCGATGGCGATGTATTCATACTTCAAAACACCAATAAATATTTAGTTAGTTTTGATCGTGATCAGTTGACCCAAATACTCTGGAATTTGTGCCGGAATGCATGGCGACATTGTCGTAAGCAAGCTGGTAGTGTTCTTATTGAATTATCTACGACAACCAACGGGCATAATGTTTGTCTGAATATTATTGACGATGGTCCGGGTGTGAATCCGCAGCAAGTTAAGGAAATTTTTGAGCCTTTTTTTACAACTGCCGATGGTGGCACAGGATTGGGCTTATATGTGGCACGTGAACTGTGTGAAACTAATCAGTCATCGCTTGATTACATTGAAGATTCTTCAAGTGGGCATTTTAGAATAATATTTAATTGCAGTGAACCATGTCGATAGATAACGAACGAATTAATCTGCAAAAGAAGACTCTATCTCCCAGAATACTAGTTGTGGATGATGAGCCGGATATTATTGAATTGTTAGAACTCACACTTGCCCGAATGGGAATGGAAGTTTCTAGTGCAACGTGTATTCATGATGCCAAAGCGCTACTGCAATCACACTCCTTTCAATTATGCCTTACCGACATGCGGTTGCCAGATGGTAATGGATTGGAGCTGGTTAAATATATTTCACAGCACTTTGCTGATGTTCCCACTGCTGTTATTACTGCGTATGGCACCACAGAAAATGCAGTAGCTGCGCTGAAAGCAGGCGCTTTTGATTACTTACCCAAGCCGGTTTCCTTGAAGCAGTTACGTGATCTGGTTAAATCGGCTTTAAGCCTTCCACCGGTAAAGATCGAATCAGCAGGACAAGGTGAAATAAGTCAACAACGTACGCTACTTGGCGAGTCTGAATCCATGCGCCAGTTACGCGTAACCATCGACAAACTCTCGCGTAGCCAAGCTGCAGTATATATCAGTGGTGAATCGGGTAGCGGTAAGGAATTAGCCGCAAAAATGATTCATGAAAGAAGTGCGCGCCACAAGCAACCATTTGTTGCAGTCAACTGTGGCGCAATTCCAGAAAATTTAATGGAAAGTGAATTTTTTGGCTATAAGAAAGGTGCTTTTACTGGCGCGGAAAAAGATCATGATGGATTTTTTCTGACCGCTCACGGTGGTACCTTGTTTCTTGATGAAGTCGCCGATTTGCCATTAACGATGCAAGTTAAACTGCTCCGGGTCATTCAGGAAAAACAAGTGAGAAGGATCGGGGATGCACAAGAAAAAAGTATTGATGTGCGGATTATCAGTGCTACCCACAAAAAGCTAAATCATTGCGTCGCAATGGGTCAGTTTCGACAGGACTTGTACTACCGTTTGAATGTCATTGAATTGAATATGCCTGCATTACGTGAAATGCGCGAAGATATTCCGCTCATTGCAGAAGCCATTCTGGAAAAACATTGCCAGGAAACCAATCGGCCTATCTGTCACATCAAAAAAGATGCCATGATCATGCTCAAGAACTATGATTTTCCAGGTAATGTTCGTGAACTTGAAAATGTACTGGAACGCACGTTAGCGCTTTGTTCGGATGTGGACATTGGAATAGAAGAATTACAATTGCCGAATCAGAAGCTTGAAGCGACACCCAACAACGATGCGGCAGAAGTCACCCAAGTTTCCGCCACTGCCATTCAAGTGAGGATAGATCATAATCTGCCGCTACAGGATTATCTCGATAAACTGGAAAAAGACTCCATCATCAAAGCGTTGAATGAAAGCCGATACAATCGTACTAAGGCAGCTAAAACATTGGGAATCACCGTTCGTTCATTGCGTTATCGGATGGAAAGACTGGGATTAAACGACTAACCAATTACCAATCGAGCGATATTCATCTTGTACATCAATGAATGGCGATAAACTTGATGTACAAGATGCCTGCGTTACTTCGATAGATCCGACTCTTTTCCGTTTCAGTTACTCGTAAATTCTGCCTCAACGTCCGGTTAGAGCGGATTGCAACAGACTAGCACTGGCTTGTCCACTTGCCTTACTTACATAACTTGTAATAACAGGAATAAATTGACCGATCATATCCGGAGAAAGATTCAATTGCTGAAACGATGCCGCCAATGCAGCAGCATTCCCCAGCGAATTATTTTTATCGCCCATCAATGAAGATAAATTGCCAGATAAATTTGACATCGCAGGTGCAGCGCTCAACATGTTATCCATTCCAGGAATGGATCGGGATATTGTTGCAAATGCTTGCGGATCCATATTACTTTGAGCCATCTGGAATATGGCTCCAGCTCCCCCTAATGCTTGTTGCGACGACACACCCAAACGGTGAGATAAAATATCAACCAAGCCAATTTGCGCCATTCCAGCGGGATCATTTGCAGCCGTCGCTCCGGCATTCAGGATTTGCCGACTGCTTTGCGCCGCACTTTCCACAGAAGACAGGCCTTGATCGATCGCCCCCAGCGAACCAGTACCACCTGTATTAGTTGCACATCCGCTTATGGAAAAGGATACCGCGATAGCAATTAAATAATGATTGATCTTTCTCATGACAACTCCTTACAAAATAGAAAATTTAAGCATTCACCAAATATCTTAAAGACAGCATGCCATCAATAGACGTTCAATGCCACATAATACATGCATTGTCATAAATTCTTCATAATACAGTCATCAAATTTTCATACTTTTTGGTTATGCTCCTCCATATCATAAATAACAAGGAGAAAATAATGTACTGCTTAATCAAAGAATGGCCAAATAAAATGGCCACACTGATGACTGAAGATGGCGTCGTACTCTGGACATTCAGCGATGTGGAAGAAGCTCGCAAAGTATGGCAAGACTGGTGTTCCCTTCAAAATGACAAAAACTCAAGTCAACCCAGTAAAATCGGGCTCCCTTGTACAGCAGATTTATCCGAGCAAATTTTCTAAACATTCAGTCGCAATTTCCCCTCTTCTTGGGATTATTCCTAGTGATCAGATTTATCTTTTATTTTTCTGTTCAACATACTTCTTACCAATCATCTCCCCACACAATAATCAGAATGCTTAAAATAAACGCCTAACTCCTTTATCTTAGGCAAGCTTAATGCATACAAAATTTTATTCAGATTCTCAGCATCGGCAAACTGATCATGCTCTACAAAGCAGAGCGGCCGACAAAGTCGGCCTTCCCGCCGGAACATTGATACACATCGGAGCAAAACATCAATCAGAATGTAAAATCTCGGCAATACAATACAGTGTCGAGACACTTATTTATCATGAAATTTCATCAATTTCAGATCTGCAATCATTGCAAAATAACGAACTGATTACTTGGGTAAATTTAGACGGGCTAAGCAATATTGATATTGTTGAAAGGATCGGTCATCAATTGAACATTCATCCTTTAGTGCTAGAGGATATTTTAAGTACGCACCAAAGTCCCAAGCTAGAGGAATATGAAAATTTTCTGTATCTAGTCATCAAAGGCATCAGCCTTGATCAGAACAAAATTTTCAGCCTACAGTACGAGCAAATCAGTATTTTGTTATTAGCCAATTATGTTATTACTTTCAAAGAAAAGTCTGATACTACATTTGATCCCGTCTACCATTACCTGCAAAATCGCAGTGGTCGATTGCGGCTAAAAGGCAGTGATTATCTGGCATACGTTATTCTTGACACCATCGTTGATGAGTATTTTGTGGTAGAAGATAGCTTGGATGATGTCATTGATTCATTGGAAGACAATATCTTGCTTAATTCTAATAAAGAAATATTACAAACTATACAACAAATACGCCGCAGCCTGATTTCAATGAAACGTAATATCTCACCATTACGTGAATTATTGGCAGCAATTCAACATATTGATACCCCGTTATTGCAGGAAAAAACATTGCGTTATTTTGGTGATGTCTATGACCATGTGCTACGTGTTAATGATTCACTTGAATCCTATCGCGAAAGAATTTCAGCAATGCATGATATTTATCTCTCCAGCATTAGTAACAAAATGAATGAAACAATAAAAATCTTGACTATTTTCGCGACTATTTTCATACCATTGACTTTTATTGCGGGTATTTATGGCATGAATTTTGAGTATATGCCTGAACTGAAATGGCGCTGGGCCTATCCTGCACTATGGGTAATCTTTATTTTAGTTAGCATTGGCTTACTTAGAGCTTACTCAGAAATACAGCGATCAGATACGCGCTGCCAAGTAAGAATTCCGGTTTGAGCTGAATTGGCAGGCACGCGCAAACGGAATTTCTCTTGGCATGCTTTTTTTTGTCACCCAGGATGCTATTTTGGCAGCAAGATTCCTCAGGCAAATAAAAACCCGCATCAAGATGAGCAGATTCATGACCAGGAAGATGCTATTGATCCATGCGACAGAGGTGTCAGCCCGCTTGGCTCGGATATTGTTGAGTCGATATCCATACTTTCCTTGGCCAAACTTCCCTTCAATCGGAATGCGCTCGCGATATTCCGGTCGACGTTGTGCTTTCATGCGCATCAATTCATCTTTGTTTTCAGGCGTGATCTTTGGTGGACGTCCCAGTGGTTTGCCTGCGAAGCGGATATGATTGCGTGCCAGGTAGCTGCGATTATCACGTGAACCATATAGCGTGTCAGCAATGACGACTTCGGGATAATAGCCGTAACGTTTTTTGTAGGCCTCAACTTGCGCTTCAAGATCATGACCTTCGTGCTGTGCGTCCCAGTGCAGCTTGTCGACATGTGCCAACCCTTTGCCTGTCAAGCTCATGCTTATTTGGCGCCAAATTCCACTGTCTTGCCGGGCTTTCCCCTGATAATGGGTCGAATATACGGCTGACTGATACTGACGATGCGATCATCACAACGTCTGGTGTTGGTTTTGTACATCTCAAAGATTCCTGCACAACCTCGCCTGGCAGTGCAATAACCAACTAAAATAGAGGGGGTTAAAAGACAGTTGGAGCAAAAGATGCAGATGAGTTTTGGAACACTGGAATTAGCAGAGCGATTGAAGCGAGAAAATGTTCTGGTGAAGATTGATGCCCTAATTGAGTGGGAGGACTTACGTCCGAAACTTACGGGTTTATACAAGCGCGAGTTATCGCATGGTGGAGGCCAAGAGCCGTTTGATGGGTTGTTGATGTTCAAAGCGATCCTGCTAGGTCAGTGGCATAGTTTATCGGACGCTGCGTTGGAGCAAGCACTGTGTGTACGCATTGATTTTCTGCAATTTTGCGGACTGTCCTTGTCGGATGCGATACCGGACGAAACCACTTTGTGCCGGTTCCGTAACCGGCTAATAACCAACGACCGGCTAGATGATCTGCTGGCCTCTATTAATGAACAGCTTCAATGCCACGGATTGATGATCAAGGGTGCGACAGGAGCGGTCATTGATGCCACGCTGATTGAGTCAGCGGCACGCCCTAAAAAGACCATCACACTGGAAGTGGATGCCGAAGAAGGTAAGGTTGTTCAGTTTGAAGATGGCAGTCAACCTGGAATCAACTGTATCGAAGAACAAAGCGCGGATCCGGATGCGACCTGGCTAAAGAAAGGCAGGAAGTCGCAGTTTGGCTACCGCAGTTACCTGGTGGTGGACGCACAAGACGGCTATGTGCGCGGGGTTCACACCGCCCCTGCCAACCAGAGCGAAATGATGCATTTCGAAGCCGCTATCGATGGTGCGCATATCGAGGCGAATCGGGTGTATGCCGACAAGGGATCCGCCAGCAATGCCAATCGGCAATTTCTAAGAAAGCAAAAGATCAAGAGCGCAATCATGCATCGCGCGTACAAGAATAAACCCCTCTCGTCACGCCAGAAGCTGGCGAATCAATTGATCAGTAAAAAACGCTATATTGTCGAACAGTGTTTCGGCACAATCAAACGCTTATTCAGAATGGGACGCGCCAGCTACTTCGGTACGACGAAAGTCAACGCCCAAGTCATACTGAAAAGTATCTGCATGAATCTAAAGAAAGCAGCCAACAAAATCTTCGTAGACCAACCATTAAGGGGAGCGATCCGTCCAAATATTACATAAGGAGGAAAATTCACCTAAAAAAAGGAAAAAACTCCACTTTCTATTAAAATGACGTGCAACAAGTGTCACTTGGAAAATTTTCTCTGTCACTACAGCAAAATTCTTGCGGTTGTGCAGAGGTCTTTATATTGTTGTTGGTATAAATGGGGCAATACCCAGTAGCGGCGTAACAACCCATTGGGTATTGGTATGGGCGTGCCATGTGGATATTCCGTCAGCATTTCTTCAATATGCTTTAAATTCCGCTGCAGGAACTGCAATTGCTGCCTGATACCAGCACGCCGTTTTCTGCTGGATGGCCGTCTTAACTTGACCAGGCGGGGGTAGATATACCCGGGGTAGTATGTGGCAGGAAAAAATGTCACAGCTTTAAAGATAATAAGCTTGCGTGGAAAAGGATGAACTCTCAAGAAATTTCGTGTGAAAGAATTTTAGATAGATTTTTAGCTGGTAAAAATCGACTTGATAATTTGATGTGAAGCCAGCTCGGTCGCTTCCGCCCTCCCCATCGATCAATTTTTTATCTTTACGGCCATACGCGCTTCAATTCCGATTGTAACCTTTACAGAATGGCAGATCACCTGAAATGTCGCTCCCTCTCATCCAGAAATAAATTCATCCGCAGCATTTTTAATAATCCTTGAACGTACATCCTTAATGTACGGAATTACCATCAACTCGTTACGTTTAGCTTGCACTATAGAACCTACGGTCGGAAATCTCGGTCGGACGCGGTCCTTTAATCGGTCACTAACTGATAGACCACTTATAGATTCCTCCAGTAGTGTACTTACAATTGAAGTGGCTATAACTTTGTTGCCGCATTCACTACAGAATTTAGCATTCTGCGGTAGTGGAGCGGAGCAAACTGAGCATGTTTCGTTCGTAAGTAAAAGCGACGATAAATATGTCTGAATTTGGCTGTCCGATGAGGAGAATTCACGGTAATCCGTCACACTTAGTCGTGAGATTGCATCCGCGGTCTTAGAAGTGTCGAAAGCCTTCTCAGTTGCCATAAGAGCTAAATTTATCATGTAGCGCGGGCCAGTGCCGCTAGCAATCTTAACCGTTCCGAGTTGCGACACCATTCCTGAATAACAAAGGATATCAAGAGCGAGTTTAAGATTTGGAGACATATCTCGCTGCACTGTAAAAAACGCCGATTGATAGTTGCTTTTTGTCTTTCGATGATTCTTGGATCTGACTTCTGGGATTATGTAGCCTCTGAGTAAATCTAATCCAATGCGGATATGTGACGCGTACTTGGGAAGACGTTTTGACAAGCTTTGATGATATGGAATAAGTGCCTGATCAACATAGCTTTGAACTGCTAGGCCAACTGTCCTTTCGGATAGGGAGCTATTGCTGGCAAGCGCACTATTCAGGATATGGAGAAGTGCTCGAGGGTTCCCATTTGATAAATCAATGCATAAATCAAGCTCTCCACCCCTCGTAAAAATCTTTTTCCGCAAGGAACTGGTTTTGGGCAGCCGCTTTTCAAGGATCGAGCGAAAATGCACACGATTTTCACGGCGACCGGATTCACCTGGGTCAAATCTAACAACTGGCAACACTATGGCGTCTTGACCAATCTCAAAGTTACGGCCATAGTTGGTTACTGTAGGATATACGGCTGCTTTGCAAGCTACTTTTCCACCATGAAGTAGTTTGAATATTTCAAAGAAGATGTTCTGTTGAGTCGGGATAAATGTGTGTGCAGCTTCATCAAAAAAGAACAAAATCTTATTCAGCGAGAATAGCTCAGCAACCTCCTTAATAATATTTACAAGGAAACTGGTGTCCTGAGCTTTAGCAAGAAAATCGGTCCCAATCTGGTTGATGATATCCACCTGGCT
This sequence comes from Nitrosomonas ureae, assembly GCF_001455205.1. Lineage (NCBI taxonomy): Bacteria > Pseudomonadati > Pseudomonadota > Betaproteobacteria > Nitrosomonadales > Nitrosomonadaceae > Nitrosomonas > Nitrosomonas ureae. The sequence continues at coordinate 2,003,361 of NZ_CP013341.1, read as the reverse complement.
CACTTTGCTGAAAGCGAGCTTTTGCAGCAGATGAATTTTTTCTTCCAGCATCACTTTAGTTTCAAGTACTGAAGAAATGCCAAAAACCCGATGATAAGGATCCGCTTCGCCACTCTTTGCAATAAGATTTAATGCTAACATCTTTTCATGCAAGGCTTCGAGAATTTTGATATTTACCCAAATCTGGAATGCATCCCTTTCATCAGCTTTCACACCCTCTAGCAATGTACTAGTTTTGAAATTGACATATACACCCAATTTTTTGTCTATTGAGAAAGAGTTATCCAATTCAATTTCAGCCATTCTGAGGAGCATGGATTTGCCCACCCCACGAGCTCCTTCAAGGAGATTCGCCCCGTTCCCCTTTAATGCATCTATAATACGTCGCTCAAAGTCACCAAGTACGGAGACTTGGGCAATCTGTTCGTATAGTAAATCCTCACACCGAGCAGTTTGCAAGAGATCTTCACCAGTGATATGAGGCTGTGTCAAGGTATTCATGTGTTTTAAGTTCTCTTAATTTGCGGGAAGGCAGCTTCTATCAGGGGTTCCATTTTTTGAAACCTACCAAACAATAGCCCAATAATAAATTTTTGCGCTTCTATTGTTTGTTTCAAGTGCTTCTCAATCTCGTTTTTGTCCGGTGTAAACCTTTCCGGCGAGAGAGGGGGGAGTCCAGATATTTTCCCATGAACCGTATTGCTAAGCTCCCGATAAAGGCTTTGAAATTTTGCTTGATTGCAAATCGAAGGTACCGATTCTATTCCTTGCAATTGCCCGATGTAATCAAGATATCCCAAAGAATTTAGATGGGTTACCATAGCTGAAAAACTCAAATCCTGATCTCGGTTGCGCCAGCCCCAATACTCATGCGGCAGGTCCCACATGTAAACTGTTGCCAAACCAAGCTCAAATGCGCGGCGCACAGACATTCGAGCAGGCACAATTAATCCAATAGCGCATAGATACATTGCTAAAGAAAAATCGCCAAAAACCTCTTCCAGAATTTCTTTGCAAATTCTTTTTTGACTTTCATTGTCGCAATAATCTTTAGATAAGATAGTTCTTATCTCGTAAATGATTCGAGAATTAAGATCAATCGTATCTAGCAAAGGTAATGTTTCAGCTTGTATAGAGTGAACATTATCGCTAAATTTTGCATGAAGCGTGCAAAGGAAATCTTTTACCGGCTGTCGCAGTGCGTGGCTTACAGTTGTCAAGTCAAATTCCAATAAAGACCATGCAAAAAGCTCTAAATATAATAATTATAATCTTATAGCCTGAAATTCTCACGCAAGTTTTACTATGCTTTTGCACAAATTAATTTATTACGGATCCCGAACGCAGTCTCTTACAATCAAAATTCGTCCGAATTAATGTAAACCTACTAAGCCACATAAATCTTTTTTTGCTACTATGTTTAATATTAAGAAAACTTTAACCCACCTTAAACTTTTCCTTTCGGCCTACTAACTTTCCCCCATACCATTTAATAGCCTGCTTAATCTTAACATCCGGAATCCAGCTTTTCTGAATGACAACTCGTGCAAGCTGCTGCCTAAGATAAACTTTTCCCTCGTCATTTACTTCAAAATCTCGTTTTCTCCATTTCTGCGTTTGTATCCAACCGATTAATTGCTCATCTACGGTTGGGCGCAACAATTCAATCAAATCCCAAGCCAAACTTGGCCGTCCATCCAAGTATGCATGCAAGGCACCCGCTGCCGGATCGTAGCCTTCATATACTAATGCACGCTCTAAACGTCCAGCCAGTATTGTGTAGCCATAATTGAGCATTGCATTAACAGGATGAACGGCCTTGCGCCCTGATCCGGTGAGCGGTGAAGTTCGATTCGAATATTTCCTCCAATGCTCCGGCAAATCTTTATAATGTGCCAATTCAAAATTCCATTGATTCCAATACAACTGAGCTGCTCGCCCTTCAGCCAAGCGAAGCATTTCCAAGCTATTCATTCTAGAAATATCATTCTGAATGCGTCGGTAAAGGAGTGTTACTTCTGGCTTTACTCGTGAAGCTTCGTTTAGTTTTTCGATGACTATGCTGCGAGCGATTAAAAACGAATTAGCAGTATATTGTGCTCTGCGCTGGAATGGCCGGTGTGGAGAAATGGCAGGGACTAAATTCAAACATAGATCCCCAACCAAATCTATTGTATAAAGAGCTACATTTTGTTGAGCTAACCATTCAATGGCATCTAATGTGATATAGCCTGCGTAACCAACAATCACAATTGCTTTTATCCCATGCACTCCTCGAGCAAGTGTTTTTGCCTTATCTTTAACTGTGGATGCGGATGTGCCTGGATTTATTGCAAGCTCATCTCTCTCCACTGTTAAACGAGCACCATGTCCCGCTAAAGTAATTACGGTTTTTTCGTGTACTTGACTATACCAATCGCCTTCAGCATTTCTTAATGCTTCGCCTATGTTTTCTGTCATATCACTGTTTTTTGAATTTACTGTTTGATTCTTTAATGCATGCTTGAATTCTGTAGAAGTATTTGGATTCGAGACCACTTGTAATTGAGTACTCAAATCAAGTCTATTTACTAGCCACAACCGATACAGTTCGTGGAATCGGCTGCGACCATATCCTTCGGGATACTGTAAATGATATGACTTCCAGATTTTGCGCAACGAAATGCCATTATCTAACTTAAGCTTTACTTCATCAAAATCAGGCAATGCCCGAACTGGCTTCGAGATTATTTTTTCTCGATAGAATAGTAATTGAAGTTCGTCATTGGTTAACTGAGTCGGCCAAATCTGACCCGATGCTATAAATTTCTTTGAGAGATAACATACCGATACATGCCCGATTCCCAATTGTCGTCCAATAGCTCGGTGAGGCAAATTTTCCTCGAATTTCATCCGAAGTAATTCTCGAACTTTTTCTATAGGTAAAGATGTATAAGCCATATTTAACCCTCTTAAGTTTTGGGCCAAACAATGGGTTGCATGGATAAATTGGACATGCTCTTCGAGATCAATTGCTGCGTGGCAGAATATGCTAATTTATATAACCTGTCTCCATAGTGATGAATCAAGACATTCCAAGCTAACGTTGATCGTTGTCGACGATATAGTGCTTCTTCTGATAAAGAAAACATTCCCGTTAAGTCTGGAAACTCGGTATCAACCAATACATCAAAAACTAGGTGGCTGTTAGCGATCCATCCTACTTGAGCACTCAGTATAGGTTCAAACTTGTTTATATCGTAGTAGAGCTTTGTCAATTCGTTTTCTTGCGTTTTATTTATAGTTTCTCTTACCTTCTCGTGAGTTAAAAAATTCATTAACTCTGTAAGTTCAGAATTGTCGCGCATTTTTTCTGCTCTTAGTTTCTCTGTTTCTTGCATCTCACGTGGAATTTCCAATAAATATCGACGCAACAATATTTCTCCAACAAACTTATTACGAGCAAAAAGATATCGCCCGGCATTCACCAGATTAATACGTTTATTTTTGCTACTTTCAAAAATCAAGCGCACGTTTTCTATACAAGCCTCATCCCAAAGCTGTTCAACTCCCAATCCTCGCCCTTTTCCTAGAATGCGAGGTTTTGGCAAAAGATAATTCCTACGCCAATATTTCAATTGATCCTGGGATACCTTCCTGTCGGACTTATTAAGGGCCTTAAGCAATTCCGAGGTGGTTAATTCACTCATTTTAGAATTTTACAATCGTGCATAAGCTTAGTCAAACAGATTACTTATGCTTTAATGTAAGTAATTGATTATCAATGCTTGTCACACCCAGAAGTTTAAGTTTACTATTGTGATTAACATAAAATGTATAAATAATCGGAGGTACAACGTGAGCGCTTTAATATTAATAATAGTTAAAAATACAATCGTGAATATCAATGACCCAATGCCTCAATTACAAAAGGGGGTTTGCCATGACTAAAAAAATAGGTCGCCCTCGTAAATTACTATCACAGCTCTCGGCAGGGTATCGTAAACGCCTGAAGGCAGGAAAAGCAAAAGGATTGTCGCGATCACAATCCTACGGCCATCCACGACAAAAGGAGATTTCTGCGCAAATAATACGCACATCCACGCCCCTATCACCAAAATCATCAACTTTGATAAAAAGCTATCGTGTAGCCGAGCGCATGAGGCAGGGAGAATCCCTCACGCATGCTGCAAGAATGGAAAGAATAGGTGTATCTACCCTTAAACGTTGGATGAATGATTTGGGATTTATCAAATATAGTTCAGATACCAAACGTTATCTTGCGCTTGATACGCTTGCATCTCTAGAAGTTTATGTCAAACCGGATGCTATAAAACGTTTAATAGTGGATAAATCCACGGCTTCCCAATTAGCAGGATATTTGAATACTGTGATGAAAGCCATCAAGAACAATGATGGAAAATTACTTGATAAATACACACGCATAGTAGTTCTCGATGTGCGAGGCCATTCTTACCGCTTGGTAACCGATTTAGATACCTTGATAGTGCTTGAACGGGAGCGCAAGCGCCGAATTGTTGAAAGTCAGAAAGAAGCAGGACGGCAACATAGAATTTCCGAGCGCGTGGAAATTGGTGGCAATTTGGAGTTTTCTGCATGAGTCGCAATAAAGTCAAACTGGGCTGGCCGGAAACAGCGTGTTGTGAAGACTGTGGAGAATACTTTTGGTCTGTATTGCAAAGGATTTCCAAGGATTACTTTCGATGCCACAACTGTGAAGATATTAGGCATAAGCGAGGAAAATGTGGAGCATGCGAAGGTGATCATTTACCTCTCGAAGGTCATCATGTGGAGAAGCGTTGCAATAATCCTTATTGGATTGTTGATGTTTGTTTGAATTGCCATGCTGAGCTGACAGAGCGGCAATTGAGGTGGAATACACGAAATGGATCAAGCCGCGAGCTTGGGTTGAAGGATATGCATGAAATTGGTGAGCGAAGGAGAAAATGGCGTGAACAAAACCAAACTGACTTTAGAACCAAAAGTATTAACACAAATCTTGAGAGCTTATCCTGAGCAGATAGGCAATCATAAAAAATCAAAGGCAAAACCTGAAGAGAAAAAGCCATCCAAATCTCTGTCGCCACGTGCACAATATTTGCGAGAAATGCACTCTGCAATCGCTGAGAAATTTAAACCGCATTCAGATTTTGTTTTTGTATTCGATTGCGAAACAACCGCTGACGTCAAGAATGAATTGCGTTTTGGCTTCGCAAGCGTATTTGGGATAGAAAAATCAGAGCAAGTTAATTCTTGGGAGTCGGGCCAACTTACACGTGAAGCGTTGGACAAACCCCATCGGCATTTTTGTTTTTATAATCCCAAGCGTTTACTTCCTGAGGAGCTTATCCTTCTTAAATCTTGGGTGGAAAGATTTAATAGCGAAAAGGATGAAGGTCACCCTAATATGGTTTTGTTGACGCTTCAATCTTTCGTCAAGCAGCAATTTTATTTCTGGGTTCATGATAAGCGCGCGTTGTGTGTCGGTCATAATCTTCCATTTGATCTTTCAAGACTTGCGACAGATTGGGGGCCAGGTGGTAAAGATTATGCAAATGGCTTCAAACTGGTGCTGTGCGACTGTATTGAACATTGGAAAACAAGTCGTCCCAATGTTCAAACAGATTTGAAATCCTTTGATTGCAAGTTTCATCCTTATCTACGAGTACGTAAATTAGGCCCGAAAAAAGCTAAGTTTGCTTTTCGCATTGTGAGTCAAAAAGTTGAGAACGCTGCCAAACCTTATGCAGGAGAATTTCTCGATACGGCAACATTAGGCCGTGCATTACTTGGGCCCGGTGAGCTTTCTTTAAAAGGACTCTGCCGTCGCGCTGGTGTGCAAGAATCTGAATGCAAATTTGATTCAGAGAATCGACATGGGCAACTGCTATGCGAGCAATACATCGATTATGCATTCCAAGATGTCCGTGCTACTTTCGCGTTGTACCAAAGACTTCGTGATTTATATCGGCAGCATGATTTAAGCACTTCAATGTCGCGTATATATTCGGAAGCATCATTGGGCAAGGCATATTTCAAAGAAATGGGTGTGCCGCGCTTTCAAGAACAACATCCCGATACAGATCCACGTTTTTACGGAATAGCAAGTCAAGCTTATTACGGCGGGCGATCTGAAGTGATCATGCGCTTACATTCTGCGGAATGCATGATGGTGGATTTTACTTCGCAATATCCTTCAGTCAATGCGCTGATGGATAATCAGTCATTATTGCTGGCAGAAAAAATTAAACGCTGTGATAACACGGAATGGGTTAAAGCATTTTTAAATTATTTGACGCCAGAAACATTATTGGATCCCGTGATATGGCCAAAACTTCGATCAATGGTAAAGTTGATTCCGCAAGGAGATATTTTACCAATAAGAGCTCGCTTTGCAGGACTAGCCAATCCCCCAAACATTGCAGTAACCCCAGTTTTTGGTACCGAACCTATCTGGTATACGTTAGCCGACGTATGTTCTGCAGTTTTGATGAATCCCAGCAAATTTCCATTTATTGAGCAAGCCTATGAGCTTATTCCTCATGGAGGAGTTAAAACCGAACCTAAATGCATATTTGGTGATAAGCGTTATTCTATTGACTTACAAAAAGATGACTTGTTTAAAACAATCATCGAAATGCGTCAGGAAATCAAAGCAGAAATAAAATCTCTCAAGAAACAAAGAACAGAAATAAATCCTGATACCCATAAAATTGAAAAACTTGAATCCATGGAACAAGGTCTGAAATTCCTTGCCAATTCGACAAGCTATGGGGTACTTGCAGAGTTTATAGAAGATGATCCTTTCGAAGTGCCAAGGTCTATTGAACTCCATATTGGTGAAGCTTTTCCGCGTCCTTCAAAGACTAAACAATTTGAAACCCCTGGGAAACATTATTCGGGAGAGATAGCTAGTTTTATCACGGGTGGGGGGCGGCTGTTGTTTGCCTTGATTGAGCGCATGGGCACGGATAGAGGGATTAGCCATGCCTTAGGTGATACTGATTCTATGGTATTTATCAAACCGGATGAAATGAGCAGTGAAGACTTTAAGCAACACGTTACTAATATTATCGACGTGGTCAATCCTCTGTCACCCTATAAAACGGGCATCCCACTGTTGAAAAGTGAAGATGTGAATTATGTTGATGATGAGTTTGAACCTTTGTATGTTTTGGCCGTTTCAAGTAAGCGTTATGCTTTATACAACAAGCGTTGGAAAGATGATCAACAACAATGGCATGATGGAATTAGGCTTCGCAAATGCACCAATCATGGGTTAGGAAGTTATGTCAATCCACCGGAATATAAATCCAAACTTCCCGTGCCATATGCCAAAGACGATGAACCGATATGTACTGCTCGTTGGATTGATGATTTGTGGACATTGGCTATTCGTCGTGTTGAATCGAGTATTATATATGATGATACAGAAATGATTCTTGAAGAGGAAATCTTTGACTTGCTTGGTAATATACCAGCCATATCCAAAGAAACAGTTTCTACATGGGAAGTATTTGAACAAATTAAAGACATTCCATTTATTCGCCCGTTCTCATTCTTTGTTACATTGCCTGGTATTGAGCAGTGGATGGTTGATGAAAGAATACGCCTAAGCGGTAAATCAATACTTGTGAATCCTGAACTATTGGATATAGGCTATTACGCATCTTTTTCAACTAATATCGACGGAATCATGGCAAATCTCACGCGCAAAGATAACCATAAGCGAGCACCTCAGGCACTAACAGCAACCTTAGCTGAAAAGGTGTTGCATTACTTTGCTCATGCAGAAAATAAAGCTTATCCGCCTAATGGCATTGGCCAGCTTCACAAGCAGCCGGTAATGGTTGAAAATCTTGCTTATTGTGGAAAAGAAACCCAAACGCTTTATAGTTCTATTGAGGATGGAGAATCAAACGGTATCACGTTTATAGGTGAGAGGGGGCCTCAAATTTTTAATATTGAGCCTCCTGAAGGTTTGTTAACTTGGTTGGATCGGCCTCTGAAAACGTTGTTACAACTGGGTTTATCACGGCAACAAATTTGTAAGGAGTTTGGTATCAGTGATAAAACATTGAGTAATTATATGGCAGGTCAACCAGTGGGTTTTGCTAAGGCGGAGCGTTATACCAAATTGTTTCAACGTATTTTGCAAGATCTGAATGTATCTACTCCCGATGATTTTATCCGATTAACTCAGCAAGTTAGTTCTGCTGCTGATGATCTAAAAGTGCTGATCGAGCAGGGGTGGACTGTTTCAAAGTTAGCACATGCGCTCGATAAAAGTTCTAGGCAGGTTTATCGGTTGTTAGAGGGTGCAAAATGTAAAACAAAGGTTCGATTGGAAATTAGGACATTATTTAAGAAACTAAACATACAATTTAACAAGCTCATGTTTTAATTTACTTTCTCAATAAGTTTGAAGATAAATAGATATTACCGACACAATATTAAGATATCTACAGATTACTTTATATGTAAATCATTCTTTAATTAAGAATGATAATTGGAAATAATGAAATGCTTTTTTGAGTAAATCTCGCAATGTTGATATATGAATATGAGAACTATGGCATTAAAATCACAGAAAATTAAAGAATATGTGCGGGGAGGGATAAATGGATTTTATGCAAATACAAACTTATCTGAATAAAAACTACGATCGATATGATTTTCTGGGAAAGGTTGTTAAAAATTATATGGCGTGGAAATTTCTTGATTTTATAGACCAGGGAAACATTCCAGTACTACAATCTGCAGAATATCGAGTTAAATCCTCACAAAGCATTGAAGTAAATCTTAATGCAAACAAATATGAGAACTTCATAACCCCTACTGATATTGAAGATTTAGTTGGTGCAAGAATCGTATGTTTTTATTCATCAGATGCACATACTTTCTGCGACTTAGAGAAAATTAAAAGATTATTCGGTAAGAATGCGCACGATACTTTAAAGGATTACGAGAAAGATGGTTATCGCTCTTTCCATTTTATTATGAAGGTTTGTCGTGATTCTGATTTTTTTAACAAGGCACTCAAAGAGAACGATAAGGAAAAGCTAGAAGGCTTGAAAATTGAGTTGCAGGTTAGAACAATACTTCAGCATGCATTTGCAGAATCTAATCATGAGCTTAATTATAAATATGAGTTGAGAGTAGGAAGAACTTTACCTGCGGTGATTACAAATCAGTGGTTAGATGCTGCTGAGAATCTAACTAAAATCGATAAAACAATTGATAAACTGCGCTCAGATTGGGAAACGGAATTGTTGAATATTCCCACTGAATCCTATAAAAAATCGTATAGTAAGCCAGAAATTGCGGATGGATGCTGGAATAGGCAAGGTGTGATCTATCCTTACATTCTTTTATGTGACTATTTAAAAAAACCAAAAATCAAGATTGTGAATGAGTTATTTAGTATTGACAATAAAATGATGCAATTTAATGCCGAAAAGTCTTATAAAAATAAAATGTGGAAAATATTGGAAAAAAGTCAAGCTGCTGAACTTGCTAGCATAACATTTGATTCGATGGTCACACGTGTTCTTGATTGGGATGCTAAAACCAAAACTATGACAGTTCAACCCGCATTTTACAGTGATCAAGTCGTCAGCAATCATAAGTTTGCCCTCAACAAAGTTGTACCTGGATTATCGATCACAATACGAGAAATAGGTCATGACAGCGAAGGGAATTTGTTTGATTTCAAAAAAAGCCCTTTGTCAAATACTTTAGGTACATCTGTAGTAGTGCGTACAAAAGATGAGAAATGGGTAGTAAGCCATAGAGCATCGTCAGTGGCCTTTGACCCATACCAAATGGGCACAAGTGCTTCGGGTGCTGTGGAATGGAATGAGCTTGGTTATTGGGGTGAAAAGAATTTTGAAAACTGGTTTGAATATTCTATGAAGCGTGAAATTGGTGAAGAATTAGGGGATTCATCATCTCAATACCAGAAAAACACCGATGAACTAGTCTTTCTAGGTTTTGCTAGAGAACTCGGTCGATGTGGAAAACCTCAGTTATTTTTTTTCTATGATTCTCATGAGAAAGACTTTATTGATCTCAAAGAATTGTGGAGGGTTTATGCAGATTCTTTATCAGGTAATTCAAACATCAAAGAATTTAATGATATATCTGAATTAACGATGGAAGAAGTCGAGGTATTAATTTCAGATGATGAAGATGCAATAACAAGATTATTGGCTAGTCATAAATTGATTGTAGGAGTAAGCCAAGAACTTCGCATGAATCTAGCACTGGCTATTTCTTATTTAGAAAATCACAATCAAACAGCGAATTAAGCTTTACTTTAAATCAGCTGTATAGAGTTTCGCTACTTTTCATGAAACAAAACCATAAATCAAGATACTTATAAATTCCATAATATGAGCAATATACCTAACACCATCAATATTAATGCTAGGAAAGTGGCTGGACTTCGTAAAAGGAAATGGAAATCACTTTGGTTTTACTCAGTATTTACCCGCATTTTTATTATGATATATGCAATTTATATAGGCTTATATTCAGCTGATATACTACAGGAGCTACATCTTGTTATTTTGGCATCTACGGGACTCCTCAGCTATATGCTTACAATTACTGGAAATGCAGTTCACTACAATGCAGAATTATTGAAGCAACAATATGAAATTTACGAAGCTTTTGGAGAAGAGATAAATACAGATTTACTATACTCAGAATATAACAAGCTTAATGATAATGACAAAAATAGCGCACTTAACGAAGATAAAGACAGTACCTATCATGTTATTCAAGCAGGAAATGGAATGGTAAAATTTTTAGAATTGATAAGGGAAAGCGCTTACTTTAGCTATAAATTGGCTGAATACACTGAGGCATACATCAAAAATTATTCGTTTTTATTGCTTATTCTTCTTATTGTTTTATTAGGTGGGTTTGCCGTGCTTTTACCGCCAACGACTTTATCTGTACCACTGAACAAAATACTAGCGATATCATGCTTACTTGTTTCTACGCTTATTACTTTAGGTTTTATTAATATATATATTTCCTATCAACGTTTTGCAGTTAATAGCAAATTCATATTTCAAGAGATAAAAGCACTCCTAAAAGAATTTAAAAACCAACCTGAAGCGATTCCTCTTGCAAAAGCCACAAAAATAATACAAGCATATCAAATGGCTAGATACTCTTCCCCACCGTTAGTTGATGCACTCTACAGAAAAAAAAGAGAGATATTGAACACACAGTACCAGGGAGCTCTAAAAGATTAGAAATAAAGAATAAATCCATTAGTTAATAATTCATTTAAGAAACAAGCTTCACATCTAACTAAAATATTTTCGACTCTATCAATAAAATAATTATTTTAATAAAATAGTAAATTCTATTACACTCTTGTTAACAAAATAATTTTAAATAGAAAACTATTTTACTTTAACTTTGTACAACCATAAGCACTGGAAAACTATATATCCCAATATTGAGCTGACTTTTGGAAGTCAATATCAACCTTTTATTAGCAAATGCCAGTTAGAAAAATTGCACTATGTTTTTTTTGATCAATTGGTAAATGAAAACTCAGTTAATAGATTTACGAATGACCTAATCAAACAAGTAAATCCGCCTCTTAACGATATAAAATACGAAAGCCTAAGTCACCTATCATTAGATAATATTTCCGGTAATCAATGCGTAATTCGGCCTCTTAGCTACACTTATTATGTTTCTTTTTTTCGTTCTCTGAATACTCTATATACATTCGATCGCGCGGCAGAACGTAGCACTACTCTGCGTCAATATCTAACAAGTAATGGTGCTCCTTTAGCTCCTGATTCTAGATTTTTTCCATCAAAATTTGGAGTCTCAGGACTTATTGTTCAGAAAGTGGGGTTTCAAAGATATAAAATTCTGGAAACGATTCGAACTGATAATCTTGTTTTATATCCTAGTTGTCGTCACACTAGTTTTTCAGGCGGAATTGAAGTTCAAGATATTTCAACTGAAAGTGGATTCCTCAGTAATTTGATTTGTAATGCAATAACTCGTGAAGCAAAGGAAGAGCTGGGTTTAATTCTTTCAGATGAAAAAATTGAAATACTAGGAATATGGAGGGATTTGGAAAGATTGGCAATGCAGGTTTTTGCTGTAGTTATCGTTGAATCGCTTTATGGTTTAACCATCACTCATAACATCAACGAGGTGAAAAGCTTTAATTTCATAGAACTTGATAATACCAAAAGAAAAATATCATCACATAAAGCCTCTCCTGAACTTCTTTTCATGGAAAAATTGCTCGCAATTTCTTAAAATAAAGCACTGCAAGCAGCGGGGTATTAACTTCGCTCTACAATCTGCTGGTTTTCAACCAGCTTTCGCCCCAAGGGGGCGTGGAATTAAACCCGCAGAGATTGAAGCGGTAAAAGGATAATTACATCTTTACCAATTATTTCATCAACATATACTGTTTTTGATTTTGCCTTATATAACTAAATTTTTTTATATTACCAAGTTTGTGACATTTTTTCCTGGCATTACCACCCCTGGGTATATCTACCCCCTAACTTGACCAGGCTGAGGTAGGCTTTTCTGGCAATCTCGCGATAAGTGCGCGGCTTCTTTTTCTGTGCCCGGTTACTTTTGGCATGCAGTTCATCAATGATACGCTCACTTAATTCACGCGCTTCGTTCAGCAGTCCAAGATCTGTCGGATAGCGTATGGCCTGTTCTGCAACGGTCGCATCCAGTATTAATTTGCCGTGATTGCGCGGAAGCTCATCGGCCAAAGATTGGTCTGCCTCCATTGCAGTACCCGCGTCATTGCTGCCCGTATCACCGCTATTTGACACATCATTGCCGTCGTTGTCATCATCACTTGCTTTGAATGACTTCTTTGTCCGTCGAGGTTCAACCGTTTCGATGATCGCCTCATGAAACTCATCAAATACTGTCTGACCCATGCGCTTGCGTATCTCAACCAGTAATGATGACGCAAAGGGTGCCTGCGCTTGAAAACCTTTCAGACCAATAAAATATTGCAGGTACGGATTTTCTCGAATCTGTTCAACAGTCTCTTCATCTGAGACCGATAATTTATGTTTAATAATCACCGCTCCAATCACAATTCTGGCATCTTTGGCTGGGCGGCCCAGATTTGAACATAACGTCTTATAGTAGCTCTCGGACAACTCATCCCACGGTATGCAATCTCTCAGTTTTACCCAGCGATTAGTGGGATCAAGTATCATGCCCGGCGGTGTATCAAATCCTTCGAGGGGCAGTTGCTTTTGACTGACATAACGAATCATAGTGCACGGCTTTTGGTGTTAATTCACATATTTACGTGCACTATTTTACCAAAAAATATACCATTACTCAATATAATCAGATATTTATACTTTTTGAGTAAGCTCTAATTATTTATTTCAAAAAGAAGAAATGGCTATAGCTGTATGCAGATGCAGCTTATCAACTCTGTACTCCATTCAAAACACAAGCTAATCGCCTAATCCTAGATATAAAAAAAGAGATTCAATTCCGAAGCTGAATTGAATCTCTACAAATCGCTTCTTCTTTTTAAGAGGCTCCTAAAAAAGAAACTTATTTACTATTTTTTTATTATTAAACTGATCTGCTATGATTGCGCAACGAAAATCCGATCAATCCTAATCCAACTAACAGCATGGCATAGGTTTCTGGCTCTGGAACTGCACTGACGCCGATAACAAAATCATCCCAATCACCCAGATACTTTTGGCCTGCGCTATCGTTGTATCCTATTACAAAATCATAAACCGTAGATCCCACCTGCATATTTGTCCCAATCAGTCCTATCGAGGTACCTTTGTCCCAAGGCCCGCCATTCACGGCAAACTTTTCAACATTACCCTCAAACTTAAAACTTAACGGACCTGATATATTAACCAAAGAGCTAACGGAAGTTCCAATTGGATCAGATTCAAACAATGCATTACCACTCGAGACATCATAAAACTTATTGTTATATCCGGATTCTTGACCTAAAAAAGTATAGGAAATCATCTGCGATCCTGGACCCGTGACATCAAGATGACCGACACTCAATGACGAGCCGATAGACAATGTAGCAAACCCTTCAATATTAAATGCTTCGGTTCGCGTCGCTGTATCGGTAACTACAAAAGACAATCCTGCACTCACAGAGCTACTTACGATCAACAATACAGTTGCCATAAATGTTCGTTGTATTAAATATATCTTATTCATTTGTATCTCTCTAAAAAATTAATAAAAGTAATTTGTGTCGATCAAATCGCATCTGCGAAAACTTTTCCAACGTACTTTCAATATTTGAATTTGCAGCAGTTTCATGTTAATCGTTGGAGAAATTTCTTTCCATAGTCTATTACTCCTTATTTTATAAGGCCTTAATGGTACATTCTGCCTAATAAATTAGGCAGAATGTCATGCGGCCCGAGCAAATGTATGAAAAAGATGAAGAAGGAATCACGCAGCGGAATTCAAGGTCAAGGTAGTACCACAGCATTCAAAAGATTCCTGCACACTGCCCATAGAGGGATGCACACCCATTTCCCTGCATCGCTTGCCGAACTCAACACTGGTATATTGACTGCCCTGGATGCCCTTCTAAATGTCAAGCAGCAATTTGGATACTATTGATAAGATTGTTGCGTTTTTTCAGAATGTAATAAACTTCTCGCGCAATATAGCGTTTAAGGCACCGCAGCGCCTCAAGTTTAGTGTGACCCTGAGTTAAACGCTTTTCAACATACTCTTTAGTTTTATTGTCCGTCCTTAGTCGTCCAATAGCGATAATATGCAGTGCACTATTAGCGGCTCTGTCACCGCCGCGATTCAATCTGTGTCTATTGACCTTGCCCGAGGAAGCAGGAATTGGATTTACACCGCATAATGCGGCAAAGCTAGCTTCGGATTTTAATCGATCCGGATTGTCTCCCGCGGTAATGAGTAATTGTGCAGCAGACTCATAACCAATGGCTTTACCTGCAATCAGATCGGGAGCAAGTTCATCAACTATGGCTGAGATCATGACATCCCGATCCGCAATCTCATCATGCAATTCCAGATATCGCCGTGCAAGAGATTTCAATGCGATTTTGTATGCAGTTGATATATTACGATACCCGCCCAGATCTGGCCGCCAAGTGACAAGAGTACGGATTAATTGCATGCGAGTCAGTGCACGGAGCGGTTCCCGAATCGACTCTGGTGCGGAAATAATATTCATTTGGATCATTTGGAGTGCGATACGTCTAGCTGCAATGGCAGTCTTCCTACATACCTTTAGAACTCGTAACGACTCCACCATGCCATCTCGTGTTTTAGGTGTGACGGTTCGTATTCCAGCAAATGCAGCATGGGCCGCATTTTCCGCATCGATTGTATCGTTCTTGCCGCGTCTGCGTCGATCCATTTTATCAGGTGAGGTAACTTCTAAAATTTCGACGTCAAACTGCTGCAGATACCTTAGCAAACCCGCACCATAAGTCCCAGTGCATTCTATTCCAATGCGCTTGACCTCACCAAAAGATTGCATCCAATTCATCAGCATTGATTTGTATCCTTGCCGTGTTGTGGAGAAAGAATTACTGGCAAGCACTCGATCGTAAGTATCGACTACGGCTGCGAAATGTATGTCTTTGTGGGTATCAACTCCTCCAACTATGCCATGATGATTGTCATCCATTCTCAGCTCCCTATTTTTGAATGATGTTATTGATAGGGATTCACCGAAACCGATTGCCGGGACAAGACAGTAATGAGATAAGCGATCAGGCCCTTCTTGGGTCACAGACAATGGCGAGGTGAAACCTCACCGATAGATATTGCCAAATAACCGACAGATCCAGGGAATGACACTATTGACGGTCTATCGCTCTGAGAGTCAGGAAACTTGGCAATTCTTACGGTACCAGAATTCCAATAATTACTCATTCAATAATTGAGTCAAATCATTATTGAAATCTGGTGCAAGTATTCTTACTATCGCTATGGTGAATCACTTTGCCCGGTTTACGAGTGATTAACGCCATGTTCAACGCACTGATCACCAGGCTTGCTGTCATGGTTTCACCGAAAGACCAGCCCACTACCTTACGGCTGAATACATCGATGACCACGGCCAGGTACAGGAACCCTGCCCAGGTAGGAATGTAAGTCATGTCCGCAACCCATAGTTGATTGATGCTAGCTGCCTTGAAATGGCGTTGCACTAAATCCGGTGCAGGGCGGTCACGCTTATTCCGATGAGTCGTGATCACAAAGCCTCGCCTGCGACTCACCCCTTTAATTCCAGCTTCACGCATCAACCTGCCTACGCGCTTATGATTGACCCTGACTCCACGATCGGCTAATTCAACGGTAATGCGGGGACGGCCATACGTACAATCGCTGGTACGGTATATGGCCATGATCTGCTCGATCAATCGACAGTTGGTAATGGCCCGTCGGCTGGGTGTGCGTTTTGCCCAGTCATAGTAACCGCTGTGCGATACACCGAGTGTCTCGCATAGAACACGAGCCGGAAATTGGGCCCGGTTTGCCTTGATTAATTGGTACACCTTCCCCATCAATCCTTGTTGTTTGCAAACCAGGCCGTAGCCTTTGCCAATATGTCACGCTCCATCTCCACACGCTTGAGCTTCTTACGCAATTCCAGCAGTTCCTGCCGTTCGTTGGCACTCAAGGAAGCAACACTCGATGTCGCAGCGAAAGCAATTGCCTGGCTTGATCTAATTGGTACACCTGCTGCTCGACACCAGGTTTGTATCGAAGTGTAGTGGCATCCAAATTCCTTGGATAATTGCTTGGGGCATTTGCCTAATGCTACCAATTCCACCATCTGCTGACGAAACTCCGGTGGGTAAGCAGGTTTGTAGTTTTGTGTCATCTTACTTCTCCTTTAAACAGAACATAATGTGTCCGTTCAAAGGGGGCAACTCCAATGTCCCATTTGAGAGTTATACGTCAACATCAGATGAAGGCGTCCATTCCATTGACCGCCGACCGAAATGATGGTGACATTTGTCGATAGCAACAAAGCGGAATCCGGGGTCGAGCCAATCTGCAATGAAATCTGGATTGCCCCGTCGAGCTACTACGAACACAAAGCGCGCGAGCGAGATCCCGATCGATTGCCTGACCGCATCAAGCGGGATATGAGACTAGAACTTGATATACAGCGGGTATGGAAAGACAATTTCCGAGTTTATGGTGCTCGCAAAGTATGGCGGCAGTTGCTGCGAGAAGGTATTGGTGTTGCTCGTTGTACGGTCGAGCGGTTAATGAAGAAGCTTGGAATACAAGGTGTTCGACGCGGCAAAAAGTGTTGGACAACCATTTCGGACGATTTGCTTGACCGGCCAACGGACAAGGTTAACCGGCAATTTGATGTAATGGAATGGACGCCCACTACCCTAAACGGCATCGAAGTGCCAAAGTAGTAGTGCAATAAAGCCCACTAAATAAGAGAGGAGCGTCCGACATGAAGATTACAACGATAGGCATTGATTTGGCAAAAGAAGTATTTCAGATTCATGGCGTGGATATGTATGGTAAGGCGTTGCTGCGCAAGCAGTTGCGCCGTAGCGAGATGTCAAAGTTTTTTGCCAATCTGGAGCCTTGCCTGATTGGGATGGAAGCCTGCGGTAGTTCACACCATTGGGCGAGAAAGCTGTGCGAATTTGGGCACACCGTCAAGCTCATGTCACCCCAATTTGTCAAACCCTACGTCAAGACCAACAAGCATGATATGGCAGATGCGGAAGCGATCTGCGAAGCGGTAAGCCGACCCAACATGCGTTTTGTATCGATCAAGAATATTGAGCAACAAGCCATTTTGTCAGTGCATCGTGCCAGGCAAGGTTTCGTCAAAGCCAGAACCGCACAGGCAAATCAGATACGCGGCCTGCTTTCTGAATTTGGTATTGTTATCCCACAAGGGATCCGTTCGATTATCAATCGGGTGCCGGATATTCTGGAAGATGCTGGAAACGATTTACCAGGATCAATGCGTCATTTACTGATGCCCTTCTAAATGTCAAGCTGCAATTTGTGCGCTATTGATTAAATTATTTCTCTTTCTCAAAGTGTAATATACCTCTCTTGCGATATAACGTTTAAGGCAACGAAGTGCTTCAAGTTTAGTGTGACCCTGAGTTAAACGCTTTTCAACATACTCTTTAGTTCTGGCGTCTATCCGCAATCGTCCTATAGCAATAATATGCAGCGCGCTGTTAGCCGCTCTATCACCCCCACGATTTAACCTGTGCCTATTGACCTTGCCTGATGAGGCAGGAATTGGATTGACACCACACAACGCCGCAAAGCTAGCTTCAGACTTTAAGCGTTCCGGATTGTCTCCTATGGTAATGAGTAGCTGTGCCGCAGATTCATATCCAATGGCTTTGCCTGTAATCAGTTCGGGGGCTAATTCATCAACAATGACGGAAATCATCACATCCAAATCTGCAATTTCGTCATGTAACTCCAAATATCGTCGTGCAAGCGATTTCAATGCAATTTTGTATGCAGTTGATATATCACGATACCCACTCAGATCTGGTCGCCAGGCAGCAAGGGTACGGATTAATTGCATTCGAGTCATTGTGCGTAGTGATTCACGAATCGCTTCTGGCGCAGAGATAATATTCATTTGGATCATTTGTAGTGCGATACGGCGAGCTGCAATGGCGGTCTTCCTACACATCTTGAGAACCCGTAGCGATTCGACCATGCCATCACGCGTTTTAGGTGTGACGGTGCGTATACCAGCAAATGCTGCATGCGCCGCATTTTCCGCATCAATTGTGTCGTCTTTACCACGTTTGCGCCGAATTGTTTTATCTGGTGCAGTAACCTCTAAAATTTCGATATCAAATTGTTGTAAATATCTTAACAAGCCTACACCATAAGTCCCTGTGCATTCTATTCCAATGCGCTTGACCTCACCAAAAGATTGCATCCAATCCAACATTGATTTATAACCCTGTCGCGTCGTTGGGAAAGAATTACTGGAAAGTACTCGATCATAGGCATCGACTATAGCGACGAAATGAAGATCTTTGTGTGTATCGACTCCCCCAACAATGGTTTGATGATTGGATAATGATTGATTATTCATTTTCGTTCCCCATTTTGAATACAGTTATTGATAGGGATTCACCGAAACCGATTGTCAGGACAAGACAGTAAAGAGATAAGCGATCAGGCCCTTCTTGGGTCACAGACAAAGGCGAGGTGAAACCTCACCGTCAGATGTTGCCAAGTAACCGACAGATCCGAGGAATGACACAAATTGTGGTCGATCAGAGTGGGGGTCAGGAAACTTGGCAACCCTTACGGCACCAGAGCTCCAATAATTACTCATTCAATAATTGAGTCAACTCATTATTGAAATCTGGTGCATGTATTCTTACTATCCGAGTGAGCAATGAGTCCTTTGTCCGGATGTTTTTTCGCTGTTGCACGAAATAATGCCTGTATAACCAGGCTCCTGGTCATTCTCTCATTCATGGCATAGCCTACCAGTTCTCCATTAAACAGATCCTTTACGCCAGCCAAATACAGCCAACCTTCGTCTGTAGGGATGTAAGTGATGTCACTGACCCACACTTTATCAGGTGCGTTAACAGCAAATTCCCGGTTCAGAATATTGGGCGCAACCGGTAAATGATGTTTAGAATCGGTGGTCGCCTTGAATTTCAGTTTTTGCTTACAACGCAAGTTCAATTTCTTGCGCAATGTTCTAACGCGGTATGGCGTGGTTTGTACTCCGTGATCCGCCAAGTCATAATGCAAGCGCTCGGCATTGTAGGTCTCTCGTGTACGTTGGTGTGCGGCCAGTATTTCTATTTCCAGTCTTGTATTCTCCTGCTTACGTTTACAGACCGGGCGAGTCCTTTGGGCATGAAAGCCGCTCTCGGAAACATCAAATGCCCGGCACATGAGCGCAATCGGATATTTTTGTCGCATCGATTCAATCAGACCCTCTTTCACCACCAAATGTAACAACTAAGCTTCGCGAAATACGTCACACATTTTTTATAAAATCACGCTCCATCTTGACTTCTGCTAATTCACGTTTAACTCTGGATAGCTCTAACTCAAGTTTAAACAGCGGCTTCTGATGCTTGCCTACCAATGCAAGTTCTCCTCGTTTGTCAGCATAAACCCAATTCTTTAATGTGCTTTCCGGTAAAGAAAGCCGTTTTGCTGCCTCAACCAAAGTTAATCCACTTTCTTTAAAAAACTTAACTGATTGCTCCCTAAATTCCTGGCTATATTGTGCGCGGGGTAATTCCATCTCCATCCTCCATTTCATGTTCTTATTTTATGAAACTTCGGACTCCTTGAAAATCAGAATACCTCAAGCGATAGCTGCCCGGCCCAATCAACTGTGGGTGGCGGATATTACATTTGTAGCGACATGGACAGGATTTGTTTATGTGGCTTTTATCACCGATGTTTTTGCCCGGTATATTGTTGGCTGGCGAGTGAGTCGTTCATTGCGAACGGAACTGATACTGGATGCATTGGAACAGGCGCTATGGGCACGGCGGGGAATCTCAGGATTGATTCATCACAGTGATCGAGGCAGCCAGTATTTATCGATTCGCTATACGGAACGTTTGGCGCAGGCAAATATTGACGCCTCTGTCGGAAGCATCGGAGATTCTTATGACAACGCGCTAGCCGAAACCATCAATGGTTTGTACAAGACCGAAGTCATACGGCATCGCGGTCCTTGGCGTAGTATCGAAGAAGTAGAATTTGCCACATTGGAATGGGTGGATTGGTTCAACAATCGAAGACTGCTGGACGCAATCGGATATGTCCCACCGGCAGAATTTGAAAAGGCGTATCATCGCCAACAGGAAGAGTCAGCTGATGCAGCTTGATTCAAGAAAACATGTCTCCGGAAAATCCGGGGCGATTCAACCCTCAGCTTGCTTCAATATCGGTATGATCCGGCTTTCCGTAAATCGCTGCTTCTTCATCAGTAAAATTCCTCTTCGTTTAAAATAGAAAATCCTACTGTATTGCACCTTTAATATTGGGGAGGATTACCCAACGACCTACCTACGGTTGATTCTATATATTGAAAATGTTGCTTAGCATAAGCAAATAAGCTGAATCTATTTTTAATTCCCAATTTGCTAAAAATAGAAGTTAGGTGATTACGCAAAGTATGTTCACTCATGCATAGTTTCGCAGCAATTTGCTTGTTTTGCTCCCCACCAGTTCCATCTGAAAATGCTCTAAGAATTGTGCACTCTTTACGAGTCAGCATCGTAATCTTATTAATACTACTATCAGGAGAAAATTTACTTCTCATGCGTGAATTATGTAGCAAAATGCGGCCTGTCGTTATTCGATCAAGCCATAATTCGCCATCATGAATTTTTTCTATAGCTCTAAGCATCGTTTGCGTCGATTCTTTTCTATGAACAATACCTCGAGCCCCACTTAGTACCGCACGATCAATTATCTCCTTATCCTGGGTATCGGTAAAAATCACCACTCGTGTATTTCCATTACTAGAAAAATCTGGAATATAATTCACACAATCAA
This sequence comes from Nitrosomonas ureae, assembly GCF_001455205.1. Classification (NCBI taxonomy): domain Bacteria; kingdom Pseudomonadati; phylum Pseudomonadota; class Betaproteobacteria; order Nitrosomonadales; family Nitrosomonadaceae; genus Nitrosomonas; species Nitrosomonas ureae. Next base: position 1,981,776 of record NZ_CP013341.1, on the reverse strand, counting down.
TATCATTCAGATATGTATTTAATATAAGAATATCAGGTCTCTTCTCAATCGCAAGCCGTTTAGCATCCGAAATATTTGATGCTGTACCAATAACCGCCATTCTTGGCTGTTTACTATTTATTAATTTCTCCAATCCCCAGAGTACTATTTGTTGATCATCAACCAGCAGAACTTTAATCGGCTGTACTGCAAATTGATTGGCCATACTATTAGCATCATTAATTTCAAAATGCTGGCAAAAACAAGACTCAAAATCAGAAGATCTCTTCTCTGCACCATACTTAGTGATACTACAGCCCATCGCAGTAGCAATCGTTTTTATGTGTTGTACAATGGAATCGCTAGCATAAGCCGTAAAATATATGCAAAGATTCACATTGTCCGATTGTAAATTTAAATTTTGTGCCAAATCTATTCCATCACAACTCTTTAATTCCATATCCGTTAAAATAAGATCTGGCTTATCTTTATTTATTCTAACTAAAGCTTCTTGACTCGAAGTACAAATGCCGATGATATTATATTCCCATTCTTCAGCTATATTCTTCAAAGTCTTACCGGAAACATATTTGTCAACGATTACCAACACGTTGATATCATCTTTATGTTTATGTGAAATTCTTACTAGTGCTTGCTCTGCTTTGTTGGCCATTATCTTTACCTTTAAACAGGTTTGCTACATATTTATTTTAACATATCTCTCTTCATCTTACTGCAAGCGAAGATTATTTAAGCTATTGATATAGGATTGATTATATAAAAAATTTTTAGACAAATCTTACAATTGTTAAAGTGTATTTTTTTAAAATAAAGCAACCTTTAATAAGCTTCTCTGCTTAGCATTTTTATTTTATTGATATGTAATTAATAATCAAAATACTATGGCTCAATATTAAAAGTAATCATTAGAAATTTCTTTCTCTTTACATACTAATTTAGTATTTTATTATCTAATTAAAAAATAAATACGGATTTTCTTCATATAACTTTAAATATTTTAATGTCATTTGTGAAAATTGTTACAGATAAGAAATATTATCCCTTTATTGATGGATTACTTAAGATAAAAATTAATCGTCAAGCTACTCTAGTTAACAAATTCCAAATTGTTCGTTAATTTTTAATTGATCTATTGAGCTACGTTTATATATTAACAAAGTCTATATAATTGGGATGTGACAAAACCCACATGATAAAACTGACATAAATGCTGACCTGGTCAAGTAAAAGCGGACAACCCAGTTAAGCGATTTTTTCAATATTTCTGTTTCCGCTTCCTATTGATTCGAGCTTTTGTACCCCAGGTATGAATGCGGTCGATGGTTGCTATAAAACATGGAAATATACTGCAGCACATCTTGCTGTGCTGCATGACGGGTTTGGTAATGCCGCCAGTGGATTCGCTCCTGTTTGAGGCTGCCAAAAAAGCTTTCAGCCGCTGAATTATCCCAACAATTTTCCAAACAACTCATGCTACCGGTAAAGCCATGTATTTTTAGGAGTCGTCGGTATTCTTTACTGGCATATGCGATCCGCGATCCGACTGTACTATCAATCCTGCTTGTGGCTGGTGTTGCCAGATAGCCATTCTCAATGCATCACAGACTAACCTCGCTTTCATTCTTGAGTTCATGCTCCAGCCAACTACTTTCCTGGAAAACAAATCAATGACGACAGGCAGACACAGCCAGCCTTCCCGGGTCCAAATGTAGGTTATGTCGCCAACGTAGACTTGATTCGGGGCTTTAACATCAAACTGTCGATTCAGCTTGTTCTCGAACACAGGTTGTTTGTGATTGCTGTTGGTTGTCACTTTGTATTTCTTCCTGCTCCGGTGTCAGTTTCCCATTACTCCGGAATGACTGATCAGCTTCATCTGCCTGGTATTCCCTGATCCACCTCCTCAGCATATTGGCACTGATTTCCAGGCTCCGAGATACTTCCGATGTCGTATGGCCCTGATCCAATACCAGACTGACTGCATCTAATTTGTATTCCTTTGTATATTGCTTTCTCTTAACTGGAATGTCCGGTTTCATTAAACCGCGTCAGTCCCTGATGGAATTCGCTGAGTAGCTCCTTATCAGGTCAACGTGCTCTCTATGCACTTGGTCAAATTTAGGTTTAGCCACTCACGGCCTGACCATTCTCGCCATCACGTCATAATTGCCTGTGCAATCAGTGAAAGTTTTTCTCCTTAAACTCGTTCTATTACAATATTACCAATACACCGGCCCGATCAGGCTGGGCAGCAGACAATGCCCAAGTGTGATCGGGCCAATACCGGGAATGGCCTCCAGTTTCTGACTAGCTTCATTCTCCTTATGCCATAGCTTCATCTGCAGCCCTAGTTCTTCCACTTGACGATCCAATTTCTTAAAATGGTCATTTAATCTTTCCAACAACTTGCGCAGGATGCCTGGCAAACCATTCTCGGCATCTTACAGAATATCCGGCATACGTTTGCTGATCGATCGGATTCCCAGGGGCAGCACGATACCAAATTTAGAGAGCAAGCCGCGTATCTGATTTGCCTGCGCGGTTCTGGCTTTGACGAATCCCTGTCTGACACGGTGCATCGACAGGAATGCTTGTTGTCCAACGTTTTTGATCGATACAAAACGCATGTTGGGTCGATTCACTGCTTCACAAATCGCTTCTGAATCCGCCAGGTCATGTTTGTTGGTCTTCACATAGGGCTTTACAAACCGGGAGTGACATGAGCTCGACTGTATGTCCCCAATTCGCCCAGCTTTCTTGCCCAATAGTGTGAACTACCACAAGCTTCCATGCCAATCAGGCAAGACTCAAGATTGACGACGAACCAACCATCTCGCTGCGGCGCAGTTGCTCGCGCAGCACAGCCTTGCCGTGCATATCTACCTCGTGAATCTGAAATACTTCTTTTGTTAAATCAATGCCTATCATTGTAATCTTCTTGTCGGGCGTGCCCTACTTAGTCGTCCCTGAAAAACCCCATCAATCGCTATATTTGTATCAGTGGTTTCAAAAGATGGTTTGTCAATAAAGTAAACGAACAGGCTAATTTTGATCTATCAAAGAATCTGTGAAACTTGTAATCTTCGCCACGGGAAGAAAAACAAAAAAATGGGCAACAGCCATTAGTTTGAGATTCCAGGCGGCAGCCATCAGCAGGTTAATGCGATCACCCACAGCACCCTTCAAATAGTTTCTCGTCATGCGATAATCCGATTTCAAATGGCCTATGATGGGTTCAATCGCGGCACGCCTCCTGCATTGTTTTCGCTTCTTGTCTTTCTGGTACCGGGTATCTTTCTTGAGTCCTTTTCCAGGCAAAATGATCTGGGTTCCATTGACTTCACGTTTGCCACGGTAGCCGCGATCGCATACGGCTTGCTTAGCGGCTCTCCCGCGCGATTGTTCCACATGACGCAATATTTCCGGTAACGTATGACTGTCATGTCGGTTTTGTTCATGACTGACAACACCGACGATCAAATTGCTTTTGCGGTACTGGCTATCGATGCTTTACTGCCGTATTCGTATTGTTTGTGATCTTTTCCCTTGGCCACACAGTACACTTGCGATTCATGCAGCGAGTAGATCTTGTTTTTATCCTTCGGCTGTTGCGCAAGAATCCGTTCATACAAGAGAAAATCCCTTTGGTAGCACTCGAACAAACAGTGTTGCGGTAATTGCCTCCCGAGCTCCCGCATCAAAATACCGGCAATGGTTCTAAGCCGCTTCAGGGCACGTTTGGCTTGCGCTCGTTTGGTAACGTGACGGAAATGCCGGATCGCCAGCCGCAATGATTTGACTTCCTTAACAAAGGTACGTCGTTGTGTAACACCATGCACTTTGCCAATCTTGTTCAGGCGATTGATGATCTTAATTGCAAGCTTGCTGTCGGTCGGGTATGTGATGTTCTTCTCTTGGACCGTCGTATCTACATGGATGACATCTTCCTGTGCCAAGTCTCCATGCAGACCAACGCTCATTTGAAAAATCCGGTCTACGCCTTCAGCGCCAATGCGCTTACGAAAGTGAACCAGTGCCGTGCTGTGGCAGGGCAATTTTCGCTGGAATTCTTTCAGACCACAAAATGCCTGGTAGTACGGATTGCGCTTCCATTGCAATACCACCGATTCGTCACTCAGATCCTCTAACTGTTTCAGTATCAATAGCCCACAACCATCAGTCGGATCGGTTTACTGGGCGCTCCTGTCAACGCCGTGTAATGAATCGAGAATGATTCTTCAAACGCTTGCCATGGTATCGCCGATGCAAGCTTCAGCAATGGGTCAGCAGGATCAAGCTGCATCAACAAATCTGTTCCAAACAAATTCGGTGATGAATCGTACTGCTACGTCTTAGCATTCTTAATCACCATTTCAACCAGAAAATAACCGTCATTTTAACATTTTCGGTCGTTACAATCATCGCAATTAATAGAATCTATCCCTAATATCAATAGCTTGGTGATATTTCAGGGGCGACTACTTAAAACCGAACTGGTGCACCATCGGAGATTCAAAACACGGCAACAAGCCATTCAGGAAATTACCGAATATATCGAAATATTCTATAACCGACAGCGCAAGCAAGAAAAATTAGGTTATTTATCGCCTGCACAATTTTCGCAGCAGTCTATGCAAATCTACTCGCTGCTTAAACCTATGGACTCTATTTTTGACAACATATCTCACTTTGATACTGTTGGAGTAGTAAGCATTCACTTCATCAAAAACTTCCCCCAATTCGGAACAAAAACTAATAAGCGCCCGTTTCTCATGGTTAAGTTGTCTTATTCGTATCTGTGTTTTCACTTGATAATCACTTTGATTTCACAATCAACTATCAAACACATATTTTATATGTTATCCATATTTTTTCCGATTCCGCCGTCTGCGGCTATGTGCGCGTCTCGCTTCTGCTTCGGTTGGAGGAGCAGGTTTTTTATCAGCGTATGGATTATGGCCAATTTTAAAATCAACCCGTAATGGAGTGCTCCACAGCTTAAAAATTTCACGAAATGTATTTTCTAAATATCGTCGATAGGTTTCCGGCACATGATTCAGCATGCTACCGTGTATAATAATCAATGGGGGATTAGATCCGCCTTGATGCGCATAACGCATTTTGGGACGCGACATACCACCACGTGGCGGTGGATGTTTTTCGACTGCAGCAATCAAAACACGCGTCAACTTTGGAGTCGGCAAATCAGCCATAGCTGCTGCATATGCTATATCTATCGATGGCAACAATTTTTTTATTCCGGTACCATGTAACGCAGAGATATAATGCAATTGTGCAAAACTCAGAAAAGCTAACTTGCGACTCAAATCACTTTTGATAGTAGCGCGCTGGTATTCATCCAAGCCATCCCATTTGTTGACTGCGATGACCAATGCACGCCCCATTTCCAGTATAAACCCGGCAATATGAGCATCTTGATCAGAGATCTCATTTTTAGCATCTAATATCAACACAACAACGTTGGCATCTTCGATAGCCTGCAATGTCTTGATAGCTGAGAATTTTTCTATGGTTTCATGCACTTGACCCCGACGCCGCAATCCAGCTGTATCAATCAACGTATACTGTTTGTCTTTATGCGTAAAATCAACGTAGATACTATCCCGCGTTGTGCCAGGTTGATCAAAGGCAATGACCCGCTCTTCTCCCAACAGCGTATTTATAAGCGTAGATTTTCCAACATTGGGACGACCAACAATGGCAATTTTAGGATGGTTACTTGAGAATTCTTCTACAACCTCTGGGAAATCCGCCAATGCTAAGTCTGCCAACTCATTGATGTTATCACCATGCATCGCTGATACCGCACAGGGATCACCCAGACCTAGCTCAAAAAATTCTGCCGTCACAACGGCAGTCGCCATACCTTCTGTTTTATTTACGACCAATAGAATTTTCTGTCCAGATTTGCGTAGTTGCTCAGCAATAATTTTGTCATGTGCAGTTAAGCCCTGGCGACCATCGACAATAAACAATACCCTATCTGCTTCATCAATTGCCTGAATCGTCTGCTTTGCCATGGCATGCAAAATACCCTCTTTAATTACAGGCTCAAAACCGCCGGTATCCATCACCAAATAAGGCTTATCTCCCACTCTACCGGCGCCATAATGTCGGTCTCGTGTCAAGCCTGGGATATCGGCAACGATAGCATCACGGGTACGAGTCAACCGGTTAAACAAAGTAGATTTACCGACATTAGGACGACCAACCAAAACAAGTGTAGGTTTCATGAATATTTACAGCTTTCTTCAGGGTAGTGACATTAATAAAGATATCGCTGAATCTTTAAGATTCTAGACGAATTTAGAAGAGTTACTAAAATTGTGTACTATAAGCGTACACTCCACCCTTTGCTGTTTGAACTACAAACCCATCAGGCAATGGAGAAGCAGGATTTTGAATCATGCTACCATCGGTAGCTGAGCGGGCGATTAAAACTCCATCATAGTTTCGTAGCAAATTAACATTTCCTTGATCATCCCCGACAACTATATACTGCCCTTTGATAACAGGCTTCGTTAATTTCTTACTACCAAGTCTGCTTTGCTTCCATACACTGGCTCCACTGAGCAAATCATATGCAGAAACAATACCCTTATCTTCAGTTACATAAACATAATCACTATCCATTACTAAGCCCGCACTACTGGAAGACTCACGAGTCCATATTTGGGTGCCGTCATTGATGGCAAAGCATGCAACACGTCCTTGATACGCAACCGCGCAAACTAATCTATCGCTAACTACAGGTACACTGGTAATATCCGTCATACGTTCGAGCTCCGTAACGCCCCGTGGGTGAGAAACGGCAACTTCCCATCCAATATTGCCATTAAACAAGCTCATTGCCACCATTTTTCCACCAGGGAAACCTGCAAATACGGCACCATGCGAAAGTGTTATTCCTGCAGTGCTTCGCACCGTCAATGGAGGAGTTGCGCCTTGATGAATCCATTTCCGTTTTCCATCAATGGCATCTAATCCAAATATTCTACCGTCAACAGTTCGCACAACTACAATATTATTTTGGACCTGCGGTGGGCTTAAGATTTCACTGGTGACTGATGCTTGCCATAGCATATGACCAGATTCGTTATAAGCGAGTACTTCGCCTTTAAAAGTCCCGAGCAGAACAAGTCCTTCTCCAACACCTACGCCCGCGGAAAACCTATGCTTCGTTTTGACTTGCCATAATTGCTTACCAGTTGTCGCTTCATATTTTGTAAGTTTTCCAGCCTCATCAGCTGAATATACTGCATCATTTTCATAAACAACATAGAATGAAGCAATTTCATTTTCACTGACTTTATTCTTCCATTTTAATGGAATCGGATCAACGGATTTTAAAGCATCGAGTTCTTCCTTTTCATAAACGATGACCTCGTCTGTTACAAACATATCCGATAGTTGCGTACTCATTGCTTCAACAATACGCATATCAAATGGATTCATCGTACTACCACAACCTGTCAGCAATAAAAAAAATACTATCCAAAACGTAAATAATCGCCTAGGTCTAGTAAAATTCGATTCAACAATTGTTAAATGCTTATTCAGAATTGCCCAGTCCATCCAATTTCATTTGTACAATGTTATAGTAATTATTACTCTTATCAAGCACATTTATAGCTTCCTGATAGCTTAAACGCGCTTCAGAAATTCTCTGTGTCGCCACCTGGATATCTCCCTTACGGTCCAAATATAATCCAGAAAAAGCTTCGCTATATCCAGTATCTAAAAGCCTTAATGCTTCATCATATTTCCCTTCATCGAGTAAAATCCCGGAAATTCTCAATCGCGCCAAATCACGCATCTCGATTTCTTTTGCATGATCAAGAATCCACTGTAAGTTTTGTATCGCCCGTTTATTATTCCCTGCATGAACATCGGCTTGTGCTGCAACCAAAGCAGCGCGTGGCGCATAGCCACTGGATGAATAACCTTGCATAAGCAACTGAGCCGTATCATTAATTTTTTCTGAATCATTGCCTGCTTGTACCTGCTTCAACAAAGCGTATAAATCCGCCGCCTGCTGCGCTTGCTTTTGCTGGTAATACTCCCAGGCCTTTATAGCTCCGATGGTTACTAACATTACTGTCATAATAATAACAATTGCAGTACCATAACTGTCCCACCAGCCTTTAAGTCCATCAACCCTTTCCTGATCTTCATGATTATAAGTTACCATGGCATTTCCCTGGTTAATTTTGAGTTATTGTTAATACAAGTCTTTTTTATTAATTATTTCAGCAACCTTGCTTAATTTCAGACTTACTTGTTCAATCAGTTCACGCAATGGCTTAATAGTTACCTCTTGCGCCCTGAATTCATCATTCCCGATAATCAATGCATAAACAGCACCCGATGAATCAGCCTTTTTCATCTGAGATTTAAAGCTGCCGCCGCCGCAATGCAAAATAACATCGAATCCCTCATCACGAAGAAATTCCGCGCATTTCCAAGCATAATCGACAACTTGCTCATCACCTTGATAAACAATATAAATATCAGGATCTGGCTGGTGAATCTTTTTCCCACATTCCTGCATCAACGACAACAACCGCTCTACTCCCATCGCAAAACCGCATGCCGGAGTGGATTTTCCGCCCATCTGCTCTACTAAGCCATCATAGCGCCCACCAGCACAAACTGTCCCTTGCGCACCTAATTTATCGGTGACCCATTCAAATACGGTACGATTGTAATAATCCAATCCCCTTACCAAACGTAAATTAATATCATAATTAATGCCTCTCTCACGTAATATTCTTTGCAAGGATTCAAAATGACTCCATGACTCAGAATCCAGATCATCAATCAACCTTGGTGCATTCTCAATAATTTGTTGCATTCCTGGATTTTTACTGTCAAGTATTCGTAAGGGATTGGTATACAGACGTCGTAATGAATCTTCATCCAATTTGTCGCGATGCCTCTCAAAGTATTTGAGAAGTCGCGAACGATGCAATGTGCGTGATTCAGTATTTCCCAGCGTACTTATTTCCAGACGCAAATTCGAGATTCCCAATAATTTCCATAATCGAACACACATCACTATTAGTTCTGCATCAATATCAGGGCCAGCATAACCTAATGCTTCTACGCCAACCTGATGAAATTGACGATAACGCCCTTTTTGTGGGCGCTCATGCCGAAACATCGGCCCTGCATAATACAATTTTTGTGGCCCAGCATACAAAAGATTATGCTCAATTGCTGCCCGCGCGCATGACGCAGTGCCTTCGGGTCGGAGCGTCAAGCTATCATTATTGAGATGATCGATGAAAGTATACATCTCTTTCTCAACAATATCAGTTACTTCACCAATAGAGCGAATAAACAAATCGGTTTGCTCGACAATCGGGGTACGAATATTCCGATACCCATAAGCAGCAAGCCACTGCCGCGCCGTTTGTTCGAAATATTCCCAGAAATAAGATTCTTCCGGGAGGATATCATTCATTCCGCGAATTGCTTTAACGCCACTAGCCATCAGACTACTTTTCTCGGGTACTTCTCACTTACATATTGATCAACAATTGCACGAAATTCATTGGCAATATTATCGCCTTTTAACGTTACGGTTTTCTGTCCGTCAACAAACACAGGTGCCACGGGGGTTTCACCAGAACCTGGCAGACTAATTCCGATGTTAGCGTGCTTGCTTTCTCCTGGACCATTTACTACGCACCCCATCACAGCCAGTGTCATATTTTCGACACCATCGTATTGTTTGCGCCAAACTACCATCTCATCACGCACATAAGTCTGGATACTTTCGGCTAATTCCTGGAAATAGGTACTGGTTGTACGCCCACACCCCGGGCAAGCAGCGACTAGTGGAACAAATGCACGCAGCCCCATAGTCTGCAGAATTTCCTGAGCTACAATCACCTCGCGTGAGCGTGTCCCCCCTGGTTCCGGAGTTAATGAAATGCGAATGGTGTCACCAATTCCTTCCTGCAAAAGGACAGCTAATGCCGCTGTAGACGCCACTATGCCTTTAGAGCCCATACCTGCCTCTGTCAATCCCAAATGTAACGCATAATCGCAACGCGCAGCCAAATCGCGGTATACTCTAATCAAATCTTGTACACCGCTTACTTTGCAGGATAATACAATCTTATTGCGATTAAGCCCGATTTCCTCTGCTTTTGCTGCGCTTTCCAATGCCGATGTAATTAATGCCTCCCGCATTACATACTTAGCGTCTTGCGGATCACTTGAAGTTGCATTTTCATCCATAATGCGCGCCAGCATTTCGGGATCGAGACTCCCCCAATTAACCCCAATACGCACAGGCTTATCATATTTACAAGCTGTCTCAATCAAGGTAGTAAATTGCTCGTCACGTTTCTTACCATGACCAACATTTCCCGGATTAATGCGGAATTTTGCTAAAGCTTTAGCGCATTCGGGGTAACTGGTGAGCAATTTATGCCCATTAAAATGAAAATCTCCAACCAAGGGAACATAGCATCCCATTTCATCGAGACGCGCACGAATTGACGCTACCGCTTTTGCGGCCTCCATTGAATTGACAGTGATTCGAACCAACTCGGACCCAGCACGCGCTAACTGTGCAACCTGTTCTACAGTAGCGACTTCATCAACTGTATCAGTGTTAGTCATTGATTGCACGACGACCGGCGCACCACCGCCCAACATTACAGAACCAACCCGAACACCCACACTAGATCGGCGATTTATCGAAAAACTATTTTCAGACATAATTAATTGTATAAGGTCTAGAGGTTGCAAGTACGCCTACTCAAGTGTAAAGCGCGCGGTCCCATCCTGCTTTTTATAAGAAGAAATATTAATTTCCTTGTCATTATAGGTGAGATTAACACCCGATGCATTGCCTATAACAATCGATAATGGTCTTTTACCTACGACAATTTGCTCGCTACCACCTTTCATAAGCTGCTCAAACAAAGCAATACCCTTAGCATCTACCACCTTCACCCATGAGTCCGCAATAAATTTAAAATATAAATTACCTGAATCACTGGATTTTGCGTTCTGCAAATCGGCAGATTGAGCAATAATATTTTCTTCAGTTGGAAGGATCTCAGTTTTTGCATTCAGTTCTGCTACTGCATTTCCGCGATCATTAGTTGTATTAGGGGCCACTGAAGTCATTATTGATAAGTTAGCAGTGCTATCTACAGCTGCCGGCATTGGCAATCGAATCTCCATGGAGGTAGTGCCAGATTCTGATTGAGTGGCGCTACTCACCGAACTGGTATTAGAATCTTTGTTCCATCCATTATTCTCAAAAATTAAATATATGCCTAAAACCATAACCGCTAAAATAACGGCGATCACCAATGGGTTATTACCAGAGTTCTCACGACTTGAAGAAAACGATAATTGTTTATTTCTAAAGGGAGTCCGCTCATAGGTTGATATTATTCGAGTTGACTCTGGAAGTAATTGTAATAATTGCATGGGGTTTAGTTGCACAAGATTGGCATAATTACGAATAAACCCGCGCAAAAATGTTTTTCCAGGCAGCTTCTCAAAATCCTCGTTTTCAATTGCCTCAATCTGTTGTATTGAAAGACGCAACTGCCTTGATACATCCTCAATACTCATATTTTTCCTAACTCTTGCTCTGCGCAGCAAATGCCCAACACTTTGTACAATACCCATAGAATCAATATCATTTAATTCATTCTGGGTTCTTATATGTTCAAGACTACTCACAACATCATTCTGGCCATTACTTACTTCAATATGTTCATGGTGATGAACGTTTAAATTTGAAGCAATTGAATCGAGATTGTTATACTTTTCTCCAATAACTGACTCGATACCCCTCGTTTCCGAATTTTGCATATTTTCGTGTATCGCTTGATTCAACTTTGAAGTATCGTGTCCAGGTGAATGATTCTCAGTTGCAATACTAGAATCAGATGTGATGGAGTCAATATTTTCAGTGTATTGATCTACATTTTTATTCATTTCATCATTAACATTCGTCATCTGATCTTTCCTTCTCGAATCGCCACGGCTTCCTTGGATTCAGGAAAATGCTTTTGCAGTTGATAGATATAACTGTCAACTGCCAATTGATTATCCAAGGCTCGCTCAATTTTTATTCCCACCAATAAACTTTCTGCTGTAGGTGCATAATTTTGCAAAAACTGAGAAAGTTTAGATCTTGCCTCAGTCAAATTTCCGCGTTCAAAATCAATATCAATCAATCCAATAATTGCAGGTGAATAATTGGGTTGTATTGATAATGCATTTTGAAAAAATAACTGCGCTTCAATGTATTTTTGACGTTTAGTTTCACAGACCCCTGCATTAGTGTAAGACATTTCGGATGTTGAATGGAGGGGATCTCTAGCAGCTACCATAAAATGATTAATGGCATCATCCATGCGTTGCGAAAAACGCTGACATAAAAACCACCCATAATTATTATTAATTTCTGGGTTTCTTGGTGCCATTCGAATAGCACGCTCAAAATTTTCTAGCGCTTTACTGTTTTCATTTAAGGTCATATTTATAAGCCCCAACACACTGTATGCAGGCGCATAATTCGATTGTGCCTTCAATGCCTCATTAATTTCTTCAATTGCCACATCCAATTGCCCCCGGTAAAAATATTCAGCTGCCAACTCCGTATGAATTTTTGCGCTTTGTAATGCACGATCTCCCTTATCCTGAATTGGCATCCCGGTTTCTGCGTTGTGCTGCACACAGCCACCCAATCCTATGAAACATAAAAATAATAAGGGCAAATATAATTTCACTGAACCGTTTCTATTTTTAATCGAGTCAAACGATGCGTTTTATCTTTCACCTGTCCAGCAAGCTGACCACAAGCAGCCGCAATATCATCGCCCCGTGTTTTTCTGACAGTTGCAATAAGCCCTGCATGCATTAACACATCACGAAACACTCTTATTGCTTCAGCTGATGAACGCTTATATCCAGAATCTGAAAAAGAATTGAATGGAATTAAATTAAACTTACAGGGAATGCCTTGTACTAATTTCACAAGCTCGCGCGCATGCGCCACACTATCATTAACATCATCGAGCATGACATACTCAAAAGTTATAAAATCTCTAGGCGCAACTGACAAATAACGCTGACAAGCGGCCAATAATTCTTTAATCGGATATTTCTTGTTGATTGGAACCAGTTGATCACGCAACATATCATTCGGAGCATGTAATGAAACAGCCAAAGCAACCGGACAACGCTCACGTAATCGATCGATAGCAGGTACTAGCCCGGAAGTACTGAGCGTTACACGACGCCGGGAAAGGCCATAAGCATGATCATCCAACATTAAATCTAACGCCGTTACAACATTCTCAAAGTTGGCCAGTGGCTCACCCATGCCCATCATAACAACATTAGTAACCGCTCTTTTGGTCTGTGATTTTGCATCATCACTGCAGGTTTCAAGCATCTTATTTGCGAGCCATAACTGCCCTATAATCTCCGCAACAGTTAAATTGCGATTAAATCCTTGCTTTCCCGTAGAACAAAAAGTGCAAGCCAATGCACATCCAACCTGACTTGAAATACATAGAGTGCCACGACTATTTTCCGGAATAAAAACAGTCTCTATACCATTTCCTGCACCAACTGATAACAACCATTTACGTGTGCCATCGGCTGCTGCATAATCCGACATAATCGATGGCAGCTCAATAACCGCCTGTTCGGCAAGCTTCTCGCGCAAGCCTTTTGCCAGATCGCTCATTAAATCAAAATCAGCTATGCCAAACTGGTGAATCCAGCGCAATAATTGCCTTGCACGAAAAGGCTTTTCACCAATTTCAGTGCAAAAATCAACTAGGCTTTTGCCATCATAATTTAACAAATTAACCGCCACGATTTAGATACTCATTACTTTTAACGAGAATAGATATTTAATGTGGGGAAAAAACAGGCAATTTCGGCCATTGCCGTTTCTAATGCATCTGAACCATGCACTGCATTTGCATCAATGCTATCAGCAAAATCAGCACGAATAGTCCCTTTTTCAGCTTTCTTGGGATCGGTTGCCCCCATTAAATCTCGATTTCTCTTAATCGCATCCTCCCCTTCCAATACTTGTACCATCACGGGCCCAGATATCATAAAGCTAACCAGATCGTTAAAAAACGGCCGCTCACGATGCACTGCGTAAAATTGCTCCGCATCAGATTGTGACAAATGTACCATCCGTGCAGCAATAATTTTTAAGCCACCTGATTCAAAACGAGAATAAATCTGTCCAATCACATTTTTTGCAACAGCGTCAGGCTTAATAATTGATAAAGTTCTTTCAATTGCCATTAAATACTCCAATAAATTAGTAAATTTAACATTACATTTTAACAAAATACCTACCCTGTTCGCAAAAACACATAGTCACTGTTCTAAGTAAAAGTATTTTCATCAGAATTTCTACAAGAAACTTATCCATGGATGGTAAAAAATTATGGCCTTATCGCAAAAATCGGGTATCCCTTCGAATTCCAATCTTTAATACCTTCACGATAATAAAAAATATTTGTCCATCCCCACCCAATTGCTTTCTCTATCGCAATTGAGCTACCCAAGCACGAAGTACCGTTACAATACATCACAACAGGTTGATCTTTTTTTACAATTACACTTAATTTTTGCTCATCAAAATCACTTTTTACAGAAAGATGATACGCACCAGGAACATGCCCCATTCTATAATCACTCAAGCCCCTAACATCCAGAAAAAAATATCCCTTATCGAAAAGTAACTTAGCAGTTTCTGTACTTACAGTACGCGCACCTTCAACACTTTCTGGCGATAAATTATCCGCCTTAGATATAGTGACGATAAAAAATAACGCAATTAATAGCGCTACTAAGAATTTTCTCATTTCAATTTTCTAGTAATAAGCTATTCAGAATAAAATGTAATTTTTTAAGTGCGCCCAGATTGACGACGCTCACGAAAATATTCCTTATTTTCATAATAGGATTCATGGCAATTATTTGCATCCCACCCTGGATAACCTAACAATGGAATTGGCGTCAGATCAGCACTGGATGACAGTGCACATAGCAAAAATTGTTCCAGCATTAAATCAACTGAATCGAGTTGACTAAATAAATCTTGCAAAAAAAAATCTTCCTTTACTTTGAAAATAATTGCTTTACCAGTCATACCTATATAAGGGTTTAGTGCTTTTTCGTATATTCCGTGGCCAAAAACAAAAAACCGCATTGATGATAATACGGTAGTACGCTGCCGCCAAAACAATTCTTTCCACTTGAAGCCTTTTATTAGCCGAATCAATAATTCGTGACTGCTGATGATAATGACGCCAGATTCATCGAAAAGCGTTGCTGCATCTCTTAATTTACACCTATTCCCTGTTTTAATCGCTAAATTAGATAATTGCGCTTGATAATGCAATTGATTAAGCGTTGATTTAGCACGCGGCAATATTTTCCATACTAAAGCATTAAAAAAATCATGCCAATTATTAGCTCTAGTTTGCACTTGACCGGTCAAATAAATTTTCGATTCATAATTTTGTTCATGGTGATGTTTCACAATTGCCTGAGGTATAAATAAAATAGATTTACCTGATCGAGTATATATTTGTTGATTTGACAAGGAACATAATTTATTCAGCTCATTAAATTCAGGCCAGCACTGTATATTTGAGAAATCCTTTCTCAAATATGAAAAAGGTTCAAATATAAGCGAAAGATCCATAAAGTTTGGATCCCAACTACGCATTTTCACAGTTGATAAGAAACTTGATCAAAAAAGAAATTTGTTTGAGTATCTGAAAGTTTATTTTTTATTGATTAATATTTTGTTTTGCCATTTCTTCCTCGCGCAAAAGTTTTAAATGTTCTAGTCCAAAATGAATAAACGCAAGTGCAGTAAAAATTGGAGCCAATAAATTAAGAAAAGGTATAAATTGCACCAAACCCGTCAACAGCCCGAGCCCCCATAATGAATATCTGTTCTCTGAACAAATTCTGTTAATTTCGTGCTTGGTAGCATGTTCCGATAACGCATCATAGCGAAATAATTGTTGATTCATAAAAGCTGCAGCGATGAAAGGGATAATAATTCCTGCTCCAACCGTCCACAATGGCAACGAAACTACCCAGATGAATATAAAAACAATACTGGCAATTACCGCATTGACAATACTGCCACTAATAGACCCGCCATACTCACGCTTCAAATCGGGATAAAAACGGCGCGCCACTAAACCAATTAATGCCGGCAATACAAATATGGCCGTAATAATCAGTGTCGAAACGATTACAAGAGGAATAAGCACTAAAACATCAAATAACCCTAGAACTATTGACGCAATCCAATCTGGTTCCAAATTTTGCAGCCACTCACCAACACCAATTTTGTCCAAAATCTGATAAATTATTTTAGAAAAATTATTTTGAAAAATAAATCCGACTATCAACCAAAACAGTAATGAAGCTACAATCGGCCAAACAGTAATCCATGCAATTCTTAAACGAAACAAATCACGAAATGCACTCATAATTGCTCTGAATATTATAGACATTTTACTGCTGATATAAAGTAATACATAGGCTCAACACAAGAGAGGACACTACCATGACTAACGAGAAACCAATTGAAAAATATATTTTCTTTAAAACTTCTAAATTTCCTACTAACTAACACCGTAGTCACCTAGACTATTGTAAATCATTTACCCTAATACTACAGAGCTACAGCAAACACTTTAGTTCTAAAGTTCTAAATAAAGATGCCGATAATATATTTAATGAATTTGCTATGAGGTATAAAAATGAAAATAGATAAATCTTTACAGCCCGTATCAATTGTATCTGTTAATGATGGAAAAAGGCGTGCTGATATTACGCCGAATCCGAATACGAGCCAAGAAAATAGCGTGCATTTAAGCCCTAATGCTACAAAACTACAAACAATCCACAGTACTACTGTAAGTGGCTCAAATGTAAATACAGCACGTATTATGGAAATAAAACAAGCTATAAGTGAAGGAAATTTTCAAATTAATCCGGAAGCTGTTGCCGACAGATTGCTTGAAACAGTAAAAGAGTTGATTCAATCCAAAAAAGGTGCTGCATGATGCCTTGCTGCACAGACGTTACGTACCTCATGAATGAATTGAAAGCTGAAAGCAATGCACTACGTATTTTTATAGAAATTCTTAAAAAAGAAGAAAGCGCTCTTATTGAAGGAAAACTAGAAGAAATAGATCACCTCGCTTCCAATAAAACAAAACTGATTCAAGAACTAATACAACATGATGATCATCGTAACGTTTTTTTCCTGAAAATAGGACTACCTACAGAAAGAAAGAGTATAGACTCTTGGCTAACTGAATTAGCTGAGCAAAACTCCAGTTTTTCCGAAATAAAAGCTTTATGGAAAGAATTATTAGATCTTGCCAAAACGGCCCGACAATTCACTTATTCTAACGGTTTGATTATTGCAAATCGACTGCAACACAATCTACGGTCTTTTGCTGCGCTACATGGAGCAGCAGGTAATGTTGCACTTTATGGACCTAAAGGCCAGCCCTATATTTAGGGTACACCCTCTGAACAATCTCATTTGCTATTCCGAGGATAGAGATGAAGATGAGTATCTTTAAATCAAAGATCCCTTCACCTAATTTTCAACGATAGGAATTTCCGTTATCTTATCAGGATCGGTCGATAAGATCATAACCGTCACGCGACGGTTTCTTTTTCTCCCTTCAAATGTCTCATTGCTTTCTATTGGTCTATTTTCACCGTAACCTATTGCAGTAAGCCGATGAGCTTCAACGCCCTTTTCAATGAATAACCTGATTACGCTGCTTGCACGTGCGGATGATAATTCCCAATTTGATGGAAAATTTTCTGTATTTATAGGTAAATTATCTGTATGGCCTTCTACATTAATTTCATGCTCGTGGCCTTTGATCACATTTGCAACCGCTTGAAGTGACAGGACTGAGTTTTCGGCAAGCCTAGCTTGCCCTGGCGAGAAAAGAACACTGGCATTAATTTCAACTGTGATTCCTAAAGAATTTTGGGTCACTCTTACTTGACCATCTTTAATTAATGGTTCCAGCGCATGGAGAATATTTTTAGCCATACCCTTCATCTTCTCTTGTTTTCTTACTTTTTGAGTATTGAAATTATCTGTGAGCTTGATCAAACTACCTTGATTTGAATGCTCATTTTGAAGAAGTGAAAATTCTGTTGTTTGTGGAGATTCAGAAGTAGATGAGCTATTGTTTTTAAATGCGTTAACCAATGAAGAGCTTAATACGCGATATTTACCATCATTTACCGATGAAACTGCATACATTACTACGAAAAAAGCAAATAATAAGGTTATAAAATCTGAATAAGATACAAGCCAGCGTTCTTGATTGTCAGGGGGCTCATCGTTCCTCTGCTTTCTTCTTATCATTCCATAGCCTAATAATGAAATTAACCCTTAACAGGGTATTAAATATAATATCCTCTCAGTCGACTTTCTATCAACCGAGGATTTTCACCGTTTGCAATAGCGACAAAACCATCCATCATCATTTCTTGCATAATGACATGCTCACTAATAATATTTTTTAGCTTATTTGAAATTGGCAAGAAAACCAGATTGGCCAAACCGACACCGTAAATGGTTGCTACAAAAGCCACTGCAATGCCATTACCCAACAAACCAGGGTCTGATAAATTTTCCATCACATGAATCAGACCCAACACAGCGCCCAAAATGCCAATGGTTGGAGCATAACCGCCAGCTGCTTCCCAAATTCGTGCAGACTGCCGTTGGTGTGTCTCTAAAGCCATGATATCAATTTCCAAGACTTCACGTAATTTCTCCGGAGTACTTCCATCAGCAAGTAGTTGTAGGCCTTTCTTTGAGAATGCGTCTTTAGCCGTAGATATATGCGATTCCAGCGCCAACAACCCTTCTTTGCGTGAAATGTTGGACCAATTAACGACTTGTTTAATCAGGCTCTGTGGAGAATTTTCAGGGGGATAAAATACCCAGCTGACCATTTTGACTCCATTGATAAAAACTTTGACTGGACTTTGTAACAATACAGCGCCAACAGTGCCTCCCATAACAATCAAAAAAGCTGCTACCTGTAATAAAGAACCAACATGTCCTCCTTCGAGAAACTGTCCGCCGATGATCGCAACAAAAGCCAATACAATACCGGCAACACTATTCACATCCATCTTTGATTTTTTATTCATCCCAAAATCCAATCAGATCACTGGATAATCAGCATTTCTTACTTCTCAAAGATTTCTCAAACGACTACGAAGCCTTGCAATGGCTTGAGTATGCAGTTGGCAAACTCTGGATTCACTGACTCCAAGCACTTCACCAATCTCTCTTAAATTCATTTCCTGCTCGTAATGCATCCCCATCATCTGTTTTTCCCGAGGAGGTAAATTATCAATCGCAGCAATCAATTGGTTGCGAAAATTCTCGTCTAACAACGTATTTAAAGGATCTCCCTCAGAGTCAATAAATAAACGATCCAAGAAAGGCTCTTCATCATCTTGTTGAAAATCTTCGTAATAAATTAATTGTGCGCCTCGTGCACTCTGCAAAGTTTCATGGTATTCCTCCAATGACATATCTAATTCTTTAGCCAAGTCCAGTTCATTAGGCGCGCAACCATTGCGCTGCTCTAATAAATTCACAGCTGCTTCAATACGGCGCATTTTTTTTCGTATACTGCGCGGCAACCAATCCGCCTCACGTAACTCATCCAATATTGAGCCCCGTATGCGCTGTGCCGCATAACTCTCAAACTGCCGCCCATATGAACCCTCGTAACGATTGATAGCATCTAGCAAACCAATCATGCCGACTTGAATCAGATCATCAACCTGAACGCTAGCGGGTAATCGAGTCATCATGTGGTACGCAATACGTTTCACCAGTGGCGTAAATTCAGCTATAAACTGATCTTTATCAATTGCTTTAGTTCCAGTTGCAGTATACATATCAATCACACCATAAAATTGGCCATACTCAGATGACTTGTTTGAATCAATCGTTGTATGAAATTATCGATTCCCCCGTGATACTTGTCTGGACAAGAGGAGCGTAAAATATTTTGCACCACCTGCCCAAAACAAATTGCAGCCTGTGAAGACGGGTATACTTCCAGCACAGGCTTGCATAATTGTGTTGAACTACGCAATTTCTCGTCATTTGGAATATAGCCAGCATATTCAAGCGTGACCGATAGATATTGACGAGCTACTCTGTAAAAATTTTGGTAAATTGCAAACGATTCAGCTTCCGATCCCACTTTATTCACCAATATGAGAAAATGCCTTCTCGTATACTCCTGACTCATGATCTTAATCAGTACGTACGCACCCGTAAGGGATGCGGCCGATCCCGAGATCACCATCATCACTTGTTCTGAAGCCAAACTTAGCGGCAATACATGTGTTGTACCTGCAATAGCCGTATCTATCAAAACAATGTCGACGGAATGAGTTAGTTCTGAGAAACTTCTAACGAGCCAGTCTTGTTCGAGCGGGTTCAACTTGTTTAATGCATGAATACCGCGCATGGCGGATAATATGGCGATATTCTCAGGACCCTGCAAAAGTACCTGGTTTAACTTCTTATCCTTATAAATCACATGGAGTAAATCAAAGCGTGACTGCAATCCCAGGCTGGTACAAATGTTATTATGACAAGGATTCTCATCAATCAGCAGTACACGCCGCCCTTTCCGAGCCAAAGCGACAGCCAGATTCACAACAATACTGGTTTTTCCAACCCTAGGCTTTCCTCCTGCGATAGTAAAAACACGCGCTGAATCAGGTGCCTGAAATGATGGCAGTTTGCGTAACCCCATCGCCTGATCGTGCAGCATCAATTTAGTCATGGAACAATCCTGCCGACGATTTTTTCCCGGATTGCGCTATTTCAGTATTATTCTTTGTCGCCATTACCAAAGCAAATTCGGCATCTTGCAGAGTAAAAGCCGAATCACCAGGGGAAGATTTAAAAATACGATGCAATAAATAACGCGGATTAGCTGCGTGAATATCTTCCGGCACTTTCTGTCCGTTGGCGACATAATGCAGCATCAACTTCCTGCGAATAACGGCATCCAGTGCCACACCCAAGCTCGCAGCTTCATCGACTTTTGTGATGACACAGCCGTAAATACCATTTTTATGATAGGCAGAAATCACCTCATCCAGTGTTTTCCCATTGGACGCAGCACTTAATATCAACATACGTTTGACATCGGTACCACAATTACTCAACATCGTAATCTGCTCGGCAAGCATTTGATCACGCTGACTCATCCCAACAGTATCAATCAACACCATATGCTTGTTTCTCAGTTCCGATAGCGTCATTTGCAAATCTTCAGTATCTTTAATCGTACGCACAGGAATACCTAGTAACCGTCCATAGATTCTCAACTGTTCATGACCTCCGATACGGTAGCTGTCAGTAGTGAGTAATGCCACCCTATCCGCACCATGCCGGATTACACAACGAGCCGCCAATTTTGCGGTCGTAGTCGTCTTACCAACACCTGTAGGACCGATCAATGCATAAATGCCGCCCTTTTCTATTATTTCGTCGCTGGCAACAGTGTGCAGATTAAAAGCTAATGCAGACATTGCCTGTTTCAAACTCAACTCGTAATCAAGCTCGGGGGGTAGTTTTTCTACTAACCGGCGTGATAATAGCGGGCTAAAACCTGAGTCCAACAAAGTGCGAAGCAGTTTCAACTTTTCCGGTTTACGTTGGATAAAATTTCCCCATGCAACAGCATTCAGCTGATCTTCCAGCGCATTCTTCATGGCTTGAATTTCAGCAATAATGTCGCGTGCAAATGAAGCTGTCATCACATCATTTGTGTTTTTTCTAATACCTTCCTGATCATCCGCTAACGCAAGCAGTTCCGAATATGATTCAGCAGAAGCGATTTCTTTACTCAGCTTTTTATTTTGTTCATAGTAAGCAGCACTCGCTGAAGGTGATGCAGGTAAGGGCTGTGATGGCACTAGATTAGACATTTCAGAGTCAGCCAATGCCATGATTTCCACACCATCTCTGGTTTTTCTGTTGGACAATATGACGGCATTGTCGCCAAGCTCTTCTTTAACCTGACGCATCGCTTCTCGGGATGTGGATGCAATATAACGCTTTACTTTCATTTGTTACCTCCAATGACGGAAGTGATCTTGATTCTTCTTGAGTCGGGAATTTCGGAGTGAGCCAATACCCTTAATTGAGGTAGTGCTCGGCGCAAAAATCTAGCCAGTAAGAAACGAATTGTCCCCGGAACAAGCAATACAATCGGCAATCCGAGCTTCTCTTGCTGCTGTGCTGCACTATGAGCTTCTTTTAACAACGTATCGGCAAGTCCGGGCTCAATCCCAGCGCCTTGCCCTGCACCAGTTTGCATCACCTGACTAAGAATATTTTCCAATTCGTGATGCAAGCTCATCACCTGCACTTCTGAGCCTGCAGGGTAGTATTGATCAAGAATAGCTCGTCCCAAGGCTGTTCTGACAATTGCAGTCAGCTCGATAGCATCCTGTGTTTGAACTGCATGCTCAGTCAAAACATCGATAATGGTACGCATATCCCGGATATGTACACTCTCCTGCAGCAAGTTATGTAAAACTTTCTGCACTGTTGAAAGCGGTAATAATTTTGGAACCAGATCTTCAATAAGTTTGGGAAATTGTGTATTAAGATGATCCAGTAGTTTTTGCAATTCCTGTCTACCTAATAATTCAGCAGCGTGCGAATGGATCAAGTGATTGATATGCGTCGTTACTACAGTGCTCGCATCAACCACGGTGTAGCCATGCAATTGCGCCTGCTCGCGTAGGGCAGCTTCGACCCACACCGCCGGCAATCCAAATGCCGGGTCATTGGTTGCCGCACCTGGTAACTGCATTGTGACCTGTCCTGGATTTATCGCCAGATACATACCGGAGTAGGACTCCCCCTGACCAATGACGGAACCTTTTAACGTAATACGATAAGCGTTAGGTCGTAACTCCAGGTTATCCCTGATATGTATCACAGGTGGGAGAAAGCCGATTTCCTGAGCAAATTTCCTGCGTATGCCATTAATTCTTTTGAGCAGATCCCCTTGCTGCGCTTTATCGACCAAAGGAATCAAACGATAGCCGACTTCTAGTCCTAATGTATCGATTGGAGTTACATCATTCCAACTAGCATCTGTCTTTTCAATCGTTGGTATTTCCGGAACAATAGATTCAACAGGTTGCATGATTGAACTTTTCTTCTTCCAATACGCTATTGCGCCCAGGGCGGAAGCGATAAAGAGAAATACAAAATTTGGCATGCCCGGGATGAGCCCCATCACGGCTAAAATTCCGGCAGTAATTACTAATATTTGCGGCTGATTGAATAACTGACTTAAAACTTGTTCGCCCAGATCTTGATCAGTAGTCACACGACTTACCACCAAACCCGCAGCAGTAGAAATAATCAACGCAGGAATTTGCCCAACCAAACCGTCGCCAATAGTTAGCAAAGTATAGTTCTTGGCTGCCGAGCTTAATTCCATATCATGCTGCATTACCCCCACCGCCAATCCACCGACAATGGTAATCAGCATGATCAATATGCCGGCAATCGCATCGCCGCGCACAAACTTACTGGCACCATCCATAGACCCATAAAAATCGGCCTCTTGAGAAATAACTTGTCTACGTTTACGCGCTTCTTCCTCTCCGATTAATCCGGCATTCAAATCAGCATCGATAGCCATTTGTTTGCCGGGCATGGCATCCAGTGTAAAACGTGCACTGACTTCAGCGATGCGTCCTGCACCTTTTGTAATCACGACGAAATTGATGACTACCAGAATAATAAACACCACCAAACCAACCGCATAATTTCCACCCACCAGAAAGTGTCCGAATGCCTCGATCACTTTACCGGCGGCATCGGGTCCGGTATGTCCATCAAGCAAAACAACCCGGGTTGAAGCGATATTTAACGATAATCGCAACAAAGTTGTGATCAACAGGATGGTCGGGAATACCGCAAAATCTAGAGGATTCTTAGTGTATAAACTCACCATGAGCACGATAATGGCAATAGCGATATTAAAGGTAAACAATAGATCCAGTATAAAAGGCGGCAATGGCAACACCATCATGGCCAGGATCATAATAATCAGGACTGGTCCAGCCAAGGTCCTGAAATTACCAATATTTGCTAAGGATGACAATGCAACCGCAGTATTCATAGTTTCCGAAAAAAAACTTAAAGAAAAATTAATTTAAAAGTTACTCACTCAACTAAACCGCAAGCTTTGCCTGATCCAGTTCATCCGGAACAGGCACATCAACCGGTGGCCTCGGTTCAGCACCGCCATATTCGTTATATCGCCGTAACTGAAAAACGTAAGCCAAAACTTCGGCCACTGCGGTATACAGTTTTTCCGGTATCTCACTTTCCAGTTCCGTGTGGTGATACAAAGCCCGTGCAAGCGGAGGGGCCTCAAGAATGGGTATGCGATGCTCCGTAGCAATCTCTCGAATACGCGCAGCCAGTAAATGCACTCCTTTCGCAACAACTTTAGGAGCGCGCATGTTACTCTGATAACGCAATGCCACAGCATAGTGTGTCGGATTGGTGACAATGACATCTGCTTTGGGAATTTCAGACATCATGCGACGACGTGCAGCCTCTCGTTGCAGGTTACGGATGCGGGCCTTGACGTACGGATCGCCTTCGCTTTCCTTGTATTCTTTACGAACTTCTTCTTGCGTCATGCGTAATTGCTTCGCGTGTTCCCAAATTTGAAATGGCACGTCAACCGCAACTATTATGATCATTGCGCTAATAATCAGCAGAAAACTCATTGCCAGGAAATCACCGGTGCGGCTAATTCCCAAGTCAATGGATACTGTTAGCAACGCCATCACGGAGTCTTTGTTATGCCAAATGACCAATGCCGCGACACCTCCGATGAGTATGGTTTTAAGGATGGCCTTAATCAGTTCTATCAGACTACGCATTGAGAAAATACGAACAAAACCTTTTATCGGGTCAATGCGTTTGAAATCGGGAATAACCGCCTTA
Organism: Nitrosomonas ureae; assembly: GCF_001455205.1. NCBI lineage: Bacteria > Pseudomonadati > Pseudomonadota > Betaproteobacteria > Nitrosomonadales > Nitrosomonadaceae > Nitrosomonas > Nitrosomonas ureae. The sequence goes on along the minus strand of NZ_CP013341.1, from coordinate 1,956,638 downwards.
GCACTGACAAGCCAGCCGCTCAGTAACATGGGAGCAAAAAATGCTACGATCAAAAGCAAAAACAGTAGTGGCCCAATCGAAATCAAACCTTCAATCGCAAATTCATAAAAGCGATTGATCATCAACTCAGACCGAAACGCCAACTCCCGATCCAATTGCATGCCGGATTGCATGATTTTCACCAGCTTCTCCATCAAAGCCGAACCCAGCATCAATATCCCGACAGCTGCAGCCATCAACAAAGTAAATGAAGTAAGTTCTTGAGAACGCACCACCTGGCCTTCTTCCCGCGCCTTCTCCAGGCGCCTGGGCGTGGCCTCTTCCGTACGTTCTAAATCACTTTCTTCAGACATGGCAAGCTCCAAATTTCTATGAATGAATTATCATTGGTATTATCTGAATCCAATATTGGGAATAAGGAAGGAATCATCCCCTTTATTGCTAAAACATGAATAGTCGTCATATATCGTTCCTATTACCAATGCGGCAGATAGTTTCTCAGCCAACTTTATGGCAGATCTGAAGTGGATTGAGATATGATTCACCCGTTTATTTTTGTGATGATTCGATGCAGTTTACTTTACGCCTTGCTCTATACATTTTTACAACAGGGCTGCTTATCGCAGGGTTATTGATTCTTATCAGCGGCTCGCTGCTGCGCGCAAGTTTGCCGCAGTATGATGGCGAAGCACCGCTTTTTGGATTATCCGCACCTGTACTCATCGACCGGGATACACTCGGCAGCGTAACCTTCAAAGGCGAAAATCGATTGGATCTGACGCTGGCGATGGGCTATGTACATGCACAGGAGCGCTTCTTTGAAATGGATTTGATGCGCCGGCAGGCTGCAGGTGAATTATCCGAATTATTTGGTACCGCATCGCTCGCGCATGATCGCAAAGCTCGTGCATTTCGGATGCGTGCCCGCGCTGCCGCAGTTTTACAACAATTGCCCGAGACTCAACTACATTTGCTCGATGCCTACCGGGATGGCATAAATCAGGGCATTACAGCGTTGACAGTACGTCCTTTTCCATACCTACTGACACAAACTCAACCTGTGGAGTGGCGCAATGAAGACAGCATCTTAGTGATTGCTGCAATGTTTTTTACTCTGAATGAATCCAATATTTATCGTGAACTGGCACTATCCAGCCTACACGCGGCGCTACCCGAGACGGTTTATCGATTTCTCAACGCTCCGGCAGGCAATTGGGATGCGCCGTTGATTGATGAGCCCATCGCATTGCCGGAACTTCCGTCAGAGGAACACATCAACCTGCAAACATTGAATAAAAAGCTATTCAATGATAATACACTAGCCACCGAACACTCACCAGGCAGCAACAGCTTTGCTGTTGCCGGCGGCCTAACCAACGGGCCTGCCATCGTCGCTAATGACATGCATTTGACGTTGCGTGTACCTAACCTTTGGTTCAGAACCCGCCTTATCTATCCTGATGCAACATCTACGGATCAGTTTCACGACATTACCGGCATCAGCTTACCAGGGGTGCCCTCAGTTGTGATCGGATCAAATCGGCACATCGCTTGGAGCTTCACCAATAGTCACGGCGATTTTTCCGACTGGGTACGAATAAAAACTGATGCTGACGATCAAACACGCTATCTTGGTTCTACCGGATGGCAACCGCTCCAGATTCACCATGAAACCATCCGTATCCGTAATGCCGCAGATGAAATTCTGCAAATCTCAGAAACCGAATGGGGCCCTATTCTGGCGCAACATCATGATAAAACCCCATTGGCGTTAGCTTGGACGGCATTGCACCCGGAAGCCATTAATCTTAAATTGATCGACCTGGAGCAGGTCAGATCGGCGCAACAGGCCGCAGAAATTGCGCCCACGTTTGGCATTCCGGTACAAAACTTTATTGTCGGTGATCGTCATGGCAATATCAGTTGGACGCTGGCAGGCCGCATCCCCATCCGGTCCGGCGCTTATGATCCTCACATACCGGCTGATTGGACTACTGCGGCAACCGGCTGGAGCGGATGGCTGGAACCTGGGCGCTATCCTCTCATCAATAACCCTCCCACGCAGCGACTATGGTCAGCGAATTCACGACCTGTTTCAGGTAATCTGCTGGATCTCCTGGGTAACGGTGGCTATGACTTGGGTGCAAGAGCTACGCAAATTCGCGACAGCTTATTTGCGCGTGACCGATTTTCGGTAGCAGACCTGCAAGCCATCCAGTTGGATCAGCGTGCGCTCTTGTTAACACGATGGTATCAATTACTGAGCACTGTACTGGAATCGGCGGACAGCAAGTTACCGTGGGTTGCAGCCATGAAGAGCGCATTAAATGATTGGGATGGGCAAGCTTCCACGAACTCGACCGCTTACCGGGTTGTGCGCACGTATCGCCATGAAGTAACAAAAATTGTACTGAACGGTCTTACCGCCCAAGTGCGACAGTACGATGCAGCTTTTATACTACCCCGACTGAGCCAGGCGGAAGTAATCGTGTGGCAGTTGATCGAACAGCAACCTCTACACCTTCTGCCGGCACTGTATAAAAATTGGGAAGAATTGCTCTATCTATGTGCGCAACAAAGCGCAGAACAAATGCAACAAGATGGCGGCATTACAGAAACAAACTGGGGAGAAGTCAATACAGCGCATATCCGGCATCCGCTCAGTCAGAAACTTCCACTCTGGGTTGCACGATGGCTCGATATGCCGGGTGACCCGCTACCCGGTGACCACAACATGCCACGTGTGCAATCCACCAATTTCGGCGCCTCGCAACGCTCCGTAGTGGCACCCAGCCAGGAAGAGCATGGCTATTTTGATATGCCGGGAGGTCAAAGTGGCCACCCGCTCTCGCCATACTACGGTCGCGGACATGCCAACTGGGTCAATGGGAATCTCACGCATTTTCTTCCGGGTGTCGCGGAAAAGCAACTGAAACTCATTGCAGCCCAATCTAAATGAATGAATTTCAGTAAAGCGGTTATCTTGACTAATTAATTAAATTGCTCGCACTACACAGCAATAGACCAGACTATCCGCTATTCAACAGATTATTTTCTCTGTCCATCCCGGTGTATTTCGGTCTCTTCAATAATTTGTGCGTCTTCGATGAATTCGGTTTGATCCGTTGCAGACTGCCGGTTTATATTATTGGATTGCTGCATGGCCTTTTCATATTTGTGGCGCAGCCACCAGAAGCGTATGCCGACGACCACGACCGCTAAAGCAACTAAAGCAAGAAAGGCGGCAAAAAAGAAAATACCGGCGAACACCATAACCACAACTACGGGTATCAGCATTGCATAAGTAAGCCAGCGATTTAAAGGCGAAACGGGCGTACGCTGAAATTCTCCCGATTCATTCTGACGATATTCAGAAATCCGGCTGATAATAATTTTTTTCTCTTCATCATTCATTGCATCAACTCCTCGATTGCAGCAATTGTTTTGGGCGCTGCCACGGTTAAAAGTTCATGGTCTGTTTGCGTAACCACCACGTCATCCTCAATGCGAATGCCAATATTCCAGAAATGCTCCGGAACATTATCCGCCGGACGAATATAACAACCCGGCTCGACTGTCAGCACCATGCCGGGCTGCAATAAACGCCATTCACCTTTTTGCTTGTACTCTCCGACATCATGCACATCCATACCCAGCCAATGCCCGGTCTTATGCATATAAAAGCGTTTATAGTCACCGGACTCCAGTACAGCCTCCATGCTACCCCGACATAATCCCAAATCGATAAAACCTTGTGCCAATACACACAACGCGGTTTGGTGCGGGTCATTCCAGCAATTTCCCGGTCTCACCTGTAATATAGCCGCCGTCTGTGCAGCCAGCACAAGTTGATACACATCTCTTTGGGCAGCAGTGAATTTTCCATTGATCGGGAATGTCCGCGTAATATCCGCAGCATAACCATCCAGCTCGCAACCTGCGTCAATCAACAATAAATCGCCCGATCTGAGTTCGGCATTATTCTGCACATAATGCAACACGCATGCATTAGCGCCTCCGGCAACAATCGAAGTATAAGCCGGTGCCTGCGCGCCATGCCGACGGAAGGTATAAAGCAATTCGGCTTCAATCTCGTTCTCACGCATTCCCGGAATGGTGGTCTGCATTGCACGTTGATGTGCCTGCGCCGAGATATCCGCTGCACGCTGCATGATTTGCAATTCGTCCGTACCTTTAATCAGGCGCATTTCATCCAGTATTGCGCGATAGTCACGAATCTCGTTCGGCGCTACAACGCCCGTACGCGCCAATTCACGCACCCGATTTAGCCAGCCAACAACACGCTGATCCCAGTTCTGATCCAAGCCCAAAGCAGTAAAAACTGCCGGCTGATCCGCAAGTAACCTGGGCAGCAATTCTTCCAGTCGGGTTATCGGATACGCTTCATCAAAACCGAAAACCTCCCTGGCTGCCTCAGGCCCATAGCGAAAACCATCCCAAATTTCACGATCAGCATCTTTTTCGCGGCAAAACAAAATATGCTTGGCCGGTGCATGATCAGTGGCAGTAACAATCAGCAACACTGCTTCCGGTTCACGAAAACCCGTCAAGTAATAAAAATAGCTATCAAACCGGTACGGATAATGCGCATCACGATTGCGCAACCGTTCCGGAGCGGTTGGAATAATCGCCACACCCGCTTGCATCTGAGCTGCCAGAAGCTTGCGGCGGGCAATAAAAGGTTGAATATATGTCATAGTTGCAGCTTCAAGTTATTACATTCACTGATTACTTGATCCCCAATTGCGATTTAAGTTGCGCATCCAACGCTTCCAATCGTAGCGGTGTTCCCACATCGATCCATTGTCCGGAAAAATATTCACCGCTCACTTTGTTTTCTTCTATCGCTTGTCGCAATAGCGGAGCCAGTTTTATCGCCAAACCTGGTTCTATTGCGCTGAATAGTTGCGGGTGATAAATACCGATGCCACTAAACGTTAATCGATTGTTACCTGCCAGCGAGATCTTATTCTGTTGCAACGCGAAATCTCCTGTGGCGTGGTGCGGCGGATTATCAACCAATACCAGATGCGCCGACTGTATCCTTTCCGCTTGCATTGCGTTCATAACCGGCAACAGCGATACATACTCCATTTCACAATATATATCCGCATTGACCGCCAGGAACGGTCGATTGCCGGACTGATCTGTCAACAGCGGCATAGCATTGGCTATTCCGCCCGCTGTTTCCAGCACCGCTCGTTCCGGCGAATAATGAATATTAACACCATAGCGCTCACCCGTGCCCAAAGCATTCTCGATCATTGCCCCCAGGTACGCATGGTTAATGACAATATCGACAAAACCAGCACGCGCCAGATTTTTTAGCTGATATTCAATCAATGTTATTCCCCAACCTTTAATAAAGGCTTGGGTAAATCGTCAGTCAGCGGGCGCATGCGCTCACCACGCCCCGCCGCGAGGATCATCGCCCTATAAGGAGTATTTCTAAAACGTGTAACCAATCTTCTGACCTGATTTAGCAGGGTGCAATTCATCCAGCAAGCTGAGCAACGCACGAAGCTCCCGGTAACGCTCACACGCTGCGCGCAGATAATCCATCACCAGCGGCATATCGTTCAGATACGCCGCTTTGCCATCACGATAATTAAGGCGGGCAAAAATCCCCAATACTTTTAAGTGACGCTGCACGCCCATCCATTCAAAATCCCGGTAAAAATCCGAAAAATCCGAAGCCACCGGTAATCCGGCCTGGCGTGCTTTTTCCCAATAGCGAATGGCCCAATCCAGAATCCGGTCCTCATCCCAACGAATATAAGCATCTTTGAATAAGGACACCAGGTCATACGTAATCGGCCCATATACCGCATCCTGAAAATCAAGAATGCCCGGATTCGGCGTGGACACCATCAGATTGCGTGAATGATAATCCCGATGCACCAGCACCTTGGCTTGTGCCAGATTATTTTGCAGGATATGCCCAAAAGCATTGCGTAAAACCGTTTGCTGTTTTTCTGAGAGCTCCAGTTGCAAATGCTTCGCAACGTACCAATCAGGAAACAAATCAAGCTCCTGTTGCAATAACGTTTGACCATAAAGTGGCAAGCCTTCGATCCGTTGCGACATTTGCATCTGCACCAGCGCATCGGTGGCATCGCGATAAAATTGATTGGCCAGGTCAGGCGTTTGTTCGAGCGCGCGCAAGAAAGTCGTGTGACCCAGGTCGGATAGCAACAAAAAGCCGCGCTCCGGATCCTGCCCCAGAATTTTGGGCACATGCACGCCGGTCGCCGCCAGAATTTTTGCCACGTGCAAGAAGGGCGCGCAATTTTCATATTGAGGCGGCGCATCCATCACAATCAGTGTCTGATTATCGAAACCAACCCGGAAATAACGCCGGAAGCTGGCATCCGCAGAAGCAGGCTCCAGCGTGAATAATTTTCCGGGAAATTGTACCCTTATCCAATTCTCAAGCTGTTGTATACGTTCCATTCCTATATCCGAATAATTTATCGTTCCCGGGATCTAAATACCCAAAATAATTGCTTTGGAAAAGCGTGACAAATTCACTTTGCAGAGTAAAACTGGAACCCTTCTCAATAACAGTGGATAATTCGATATTGCAAGAAATCTCGCAGCGTGAGATTTTATCACGTCGTCCACTAACCAGCCGATCAACTGGTAAATCAATCAACAAGGAGAACAACGATGCTTAATAAAAATGTAATTGATGAAATCAATGCCAAAGTCAGCGAGATCATGCAAAACAGCCCGGCCAAAGACATCGAGAAAAATATCCGGGTTTTATTATCGGGTGCATTCTCCAGGCTTGAATTAGTCACGCGTGATGAATTCGATGTGCAGCAGGAAGTTTTACAGCGCACCCGTGAGAAACTGATGATTCTTGAAGCCCAGGTTGCCGACCTTGAAGCGCGGCTGAATGCTAACGAAATACCCACAGAAGCGGATAAATAAACTTATATTTCTTGGGATGTTTGAGTAAATTACAATTCGCATCCGTGTAACTTAAACCTTTAAACCTGCGATTGCTCAGATGGCACTTGCCGTACTCTATAGCCGTGCGCTTTCAGGTATTCAAGCACCGTTGGTGACAGTGGAAACACACATCGCCAACGGCTTGCCCAGCTTTACTATCGTCGGTCTTCCCGATACCGAGGTTAAAGAAAGTAAAGATCGTGTCAGGGCCGCGCTGCAGAACGCGCAATTCAAAATCCCCGCGCAGCGTATCACCATCAACCTAGCTCCTGCCGACCTACCCAAAGAGAGCGGACGATTCGATTTACCCATTGCATTAGGGATACTGGCGGCAACCGGGCAAATTCCAAAAGATAAGCTGGATCAATATGAATGGGCAGGTGAACTGGCTTTAACCGGAGAATTGCGTCCGATTCATGGGGCCCTGGCAATGACCTACAACGCGTCGCAATCCGGCCGCAGTTTTGTGCTACCGCAACAAAATGCCGCTGAAGCCGCGCTGGTCAAGAAAGCCACGATCTACGCGGCAAAATCATTATTACAAATCTGCGCGCATTTAACCGGACAGGAAACTTTACCCCGTTTTTCCGCTATCGCCGAAAGTGAAAATGAAGACTCAGTTTATCCGGATCTCGATGAAGTCAAAGGGCAAACGCATGCCAAGCGTGCACTGGCCATAGCCGCGACCGGCGGGCACAGCCTGTTAATGATCGGCCCGCCGGGTACCGGAAAATCCATGCTGGCAGCACGCTTTCCGGGCATCCTGCCGCCCATGACCGAAGCGGAAGCACTCGAATCCGCAGCCATTCAGTCACTCAGTTATGGCAGCTTCAATATCCAGAATTGGAAAAAGCGACCGTTCCGCTCACCGCATCATACGGCATCCGGAGTCGCGCTAGTCGGCGGCGGCAGCCACCCACGCCCCGGCGAAATTTCACTCGCCATGCACGGCGTGCTGTTTCTCGACGAACTGGCCGAATTCAACCGCAAGGTCCTCGAAGTGCTGCGCGAACCGCTCGAATCCGGAAAAATCACCATTTCCCGTGCAGCCCGCCAAGCGGAATTTCCAGCGCAATTTCAATTGATTGCCGCGATGAACCCCTGCCCGTGCGGCTATTTGGGACACTCCAACGGCAAATGTCATTGCACCCCTGATCAGGTTTCCCGTTATCGTGGCCGAATCTCCGGCCCGTTACTCGATCGTATCGACATGCAGATCGAAGTTCCGGCAGTGCCGCAACAGGAATTGATGAAACAACAAGCTTCCGGAGAAAAAAGTAGTGCTATCCGTCAACACGTTGAGAAAGCGCATCAATTACAACTGAATCGGCAAGGCAAAACCAACAGCCGTTTGAGCGTTAAGGAAATCGATAAATATTGTGTTTTGGATGCTGCCAGTGAAAATCTACTGAAACAAGCCATCAACCGCTTGAATCTTTCCGCACGCGCGTATCATCGTATTCTCAAGGTAGCGCGAACCATTGCGGATTTAGCGGGTATCGAGAAAATCAATCATCAGCATGTTGCAGAAGCGATTCAGTATCGCAGACTAGACAAACAGTAGGTTTTTTAACCTCTTATTCAGGCTCAGGAGAATTAACAAATCTCCATGCGGCATTTTATAATGCGTTGATCTTTTATGGACATGTAAAAAACCTGATACTGGTCTTTAATTCTTTATTTTAATCCTGATACTTGATTGGTCGCTGCTTACCTGATAACTGCTTTGGAACTCTGCCCGAGAACCCCACAGCTAAACCGAAATACCGCTGAGCTTCTACCGAGAGTCTAAGGCGATTTGAATATCATTGCCCATGTTTTATATATTCAATATCAAAGGATGAATTTCGGGAGAAATTGGATAATCTCAAAAATGAAGCGTGACATAATAAAATTGAGCAGTTTCAATTGAAAACTTGAACATCAACTATTTCATGAGCTGAGTTACGGAGGAAAAATGAATAGAATAATGATTATGGTTTTCTTAGTGAGTTCATTTTTGTTATTGGCTTTACATGTTCATGCGACAGAAACAGTTGATGAGAAACGTTTAGATGCAGTCACCGAGCGTGGCTCGCATGTGATGCCGTTTGATCTGGAGAAAACCACCCATATTTTTTCCAAAACGGATACCGGCGGCATTCAGCAGGTAATTGCAAAGGATCAATCCGATACCGAACAACTTAGCCTGATACGGTTACATTTATCTCAAATTACCCAGGAATTCAAACTGGGTAATTACTCTAATCCGGAAAAGATTCACGGTACGTCGATGCCTGGGCTGGCGGAATTGAAAGCGGCCAAACCCGGCCAAGTAAAAATCGAATATAAGGAATTATCGGATGGCGCGGAAATTACTTACTCCACGTCTATCGAGAAACTCAAACTCGCCATTCACCGGTGGTTTGATGCGCAGTTAAGTGATCATGCCCGTCACGCCGCGCCAGATCATCACCATCACCATGATTCCGGCCATCTCCATCAGTAATTGACAAAGATGAGTCAATTTCGAAAGTTAATTTGCGCGGTGCTGATCGAAGATCTCACAACCTATGTTTCGGGTTAGAATTAAACAAACGAGGCCAGCATTTTTATACTCAGAAGCAGTGAAATAACGGCCAGTGTTTTTTTCAAGAAAACTTCAGGCAAACGATGCGAACAACGAGCGCCATAGTGCGCCGCAATGGCACTGGCTATCGATATCACCAAGAATGCCGGCATATAAATGAACCCCAAGGTATAGGGATTGCTTAATGTGATAGACCAGCCGCTTATCATATAACCGGCAGTTCCGGCGATGGCGATGGGAAATCCGATGGCGGCTGACGTGCCAATCGCTGTTTTTATGTCCGAATTCTTATAGCTCAGATAGGCAATGGCGAGAAAACCGCCGCCCACTGCGGTCAGTGCCGATACGGATCCGATCCCAACCCCGGCCGCAAGTAATCTGCGAAGCGTTACGGGTTGTTTGCTTGGTTTCGGTTGCCAATCAACAAGCATTTGCAAGGTTATCAGTGCCATGAACAGCGTAAAAAATACGGCAATGAAGGTTGAATTAAGATTTGTTGCGGCGTGAGCAGCCAGAAACGCACCGATGACGATTCCGGGCGCCATGCCGCTGGCGACCCGCCACATTATCGCTCCTCGAAAAGCATGTGCGCGGATGCTTGCCGTTGAAGAAATGATCATGCAAGCCAATGACGTTCCTAACGCCAAATGCACAACGTTATCTGCACTCATGCCTTGCATGGTAAAAATAGATGCCAGCAAAGGAACCAGTATCCCGCCGCCGCCAAGACCCAACAATCCGGCCATAAAACCGGCAATGGCTCCCAGCGCCATGTACAACACGATCCATTCGATGTCCGGCATATAAATTAGCCTATTGCTTGATTTTATGAAGTAGCCAGGCGGTCTCTGTCGACGGCACTTTCCCCTTCAATCCGCCTGCAATGATTTTGCTTTCAGCAGATTCCAATCGATACGCAACCGCGTAAAGCTGTTTGACTTCGTCCTCATTAACCGAAAATGGCGGACCGCCCATCTGTGATTGGTTGTATTCATAAGTGATCAGCAATTGCGGTGCTGCGTCGGTTATATGCATCAGGTGCGAGGAATATTGCTTGCGCATGCTTGCAGGCAGGGCAACCAAAGCTGCTCGATCGTATATCGCGCTGATGGGTCCAAGAGACTCTGCGGATATATCGAAAAAATTGCCCGCTAAAATGTTCAGATTTTCAGCGCGGTAGCGAGTCAATTTTCCATCGGTGGAGATTTCCGGTGTTATGCCAAGTTCTGTAAACAGCTCGTTTATGGCCAGTTTGCTTAGCTCTGCGCCGGCAACACGGTATCCATTGGCAAGGAACCATCCAATATCGCGCGTCTTGCCACACAGCGGCAGGAATATCCGGCCGCCCTTTGGCGGACTTAATGCTTTAAAATGCTTTATTAAAAAAGGATTTATCTCGTTTTCATGAAAACCTACCTCACCTCGTTCCCATTTCTGATGCCAAAAACTTGCTTCCATAGCAGCTCCTTAAATTTTTAAAAGACTAATCACAAGCCATCGGCTTAATGACTTAAGTGTTGTACTAAGTTGTGTACTGAGCTAGGATAAAAGTTCAAGTCGGCTTGAAGTCAAGTATTAATTACAATAGGTCAAATAGTGGATATCACTGAAGTCGCAAAAGTATCCGGACTGCCAGCTTCAACAATCAGATATTATGAAGAAAAAGGATTGATTCAATCATGCGGCCGGAATGGTTTGCGGCGTTTATTCAGCGCCCATGTGATTGAGCGGCTGGCTTTAATATCATTGGGGCGTAGCGCCGGTTTCTCGCTCGATGAGATCGCGGAAATGTTTACGCCCGAAGGACCTGACATTAATCGCGCATTGCTTTTAGCCAAGGCGAATGAATTGGATAGAACAATTGAAATGCTGACTGCTATGCGGGATGGGCTTCGTCACGCTGCGGTCTGCAAAGCGCCCAGTCATTTCGAATGCCCGAAATTTCTCCGACTTCTCCGGATTGCCGGTAAAAACCGGTTTAGACAGCCTAATAAGTTAAAGGAAAACAAGCTGAAGCGAGAAAAGCAAAAAACGTAAGACAGGCCAATTTAATTAACAAGGATAAATTTATTTTCAATTCCCTCTTAGCCATTTGCTTGGGAGCGTCTCTCGGGGCCGTACTGCGCTGGCTGCTGGGGTTGTCGCTCAACGCGCTGTTTCCATCGATTCCACTAGGCACATTGGTGGCAAACCTGATTGGCGGTTACCTGATCGGTGTAGCGCTTGCAATCTTTGCCCATCATCCCGGTTTAACGCCTGAGTGGCGCTTGTTTGTCATTACCGGATTCTTAGGTGGACTGACCACATTTTCGACGTTCTCCGCCGAAGTCACAGTACTGATCCAGGAAGGGCGCATGCTATGGGCCTTGGGCGCGATCAGCGCGCATGTGATAGGCTCTCTGGTAATGACGATGCTGGGCCTGGCGACCGTTTCTGCGTTCAAAACCATCTGATTCCAAGGAGAATGCCATGAAAGGCTATCAATTGACTTTCTTCACCCAACAAGACCGCAAACACGATCACTTCCCACTCGGGGAATGGCTGCTGCAATCGGCCATGAATCTGGGTATCGGCGGAGCAACGCTGATTGTCGCTGCCGAAGGCTTCGGTCATGACCGCAAACTGCATGCCGCGCATTTCTTCGAGCTGACCGATCAGCCGGTCGAAGTGACGATGGCTGTCAGCGAGCAGCAAGCGGAACGCATGTTCGAACATCTGGAACAGGAAGGCGTGAAGGTTTTTTACGTCAAAACGCCGATCGAGTTCGGCATGACCGGAGAAACCTGATGCCGGAAAATGATATTCAAGTAGCCGATGCGAAAGGCTGGTTTAACCGCACGGTCGCGGGTGCGGGCATTACCAGCGCGTTGGGCGATTTCTGCTACGAGACAACCACGGTTATTTTACCGGGTTTTCTCGCGGTACTCGGCATTCCGGCGGCGATGCTGGGTCTTATCGAAGGCATTGCCGATGCGGTGGCGAGTTTTACCAAAATGGTTTCGGGCTACATCGCCGACAAACTCGGGCACCGCAAGCTGCTGGTGCTGATCGGTTACGGATTGACGCCTGTTGGTCAGATATTGATTGCGCTATCCTCAGGGTGGTTGCTCATCCTGCTTGGGCGCATGGTGTCGTGGTTCGGCAAGGGCTTGCGCGGACCGTTGCGCGACGCCATTGTGATTCAGGCGGTAAGCCCGGCTACGCGCGGACGCGCCTTCGGCTTTCATCGCGCGGCAGACTCGGTGGGCGCGGTGCTCGGCCCTCTGCTGGGCGTGGCATTGCTGGGATTGGCACAAGATTGGCACTGGGAGGATGCTGCCGGGCCGTTCCGCTTCGTATTGTGGCTGTCGGTTATTCCCGGCGTGCTGGCGGTGCTGGCGTTTCTGTGGCTGGTCAAGGATCCGCAGCATTCGCCGAATCCGGCGCTGAAGTTTTTCAGCACGCTGCGCGGATTGCCGGTACGTTTCAAGCGCTATCTGGGCGCGGTGGGTGTCTTCGGCATCGGCGATTTTTCCCATGCGTTGTTGATCTTGGCGGCCACTACACTGCTCACCCCGTCGATGGGTGTGGTGCAAGCGGCGCAGGTGGCGGGATTGCTGTATGTATGGCGCAACGTCGTGCAGGTTACCGTTTCCTGGCCGGTGGGATGGCTGGCTGATCATGTCGGCCATTTGCCCATCCTTGTCGCCGGCTATTTTCTGGGTGTCGCCACGGCGGTGTCGGCTGCGCTGGCGTTCTGGTTCACGGTTGACAGCGTCGCGGTACTGGCCGGCATTTTCTTCCTCGCCGGTTTGTACGTTGCCGTGCAGGAAGCGCTGGAATCCACTGTAACTGCGGACATGGTGCGGGCGGAAACGATGACGATGAGCATCGGCGCGCTCGGTACCGTCAATGGAACGGCGAAGTTTGTGTCGAGCACAACCGTCGGCGTGGTCTGGACGGCGGTTTCTCCGGAATTTGCCTTTACCCTGGCGGCCGGATTCATGCTGATCGGTACACTACTGATCTCGCGGGTGCGCGACTGATGGATCGCCTGACACTTGAACGGCAGCAAGTCTGGATCTATCTCGCCGCAATCGCTGGCGGGTTGGCGCTGGGTGATGCCCGGCCCGATATCGGGCCGTATCTTGAAACGTTGCTGTGGCCGGTACTGGCCGTGCTGCTCTACGTCACTTTCGTGCAGGTGCCGCTGTTGCATGTCCGCGATGCCTTCCGTGACGGGCGCTTCGTGGTTGCCGCGATGATTGGAAACTTTGTGTTGATTCCCCTGGCGGTATGGCTCATTCTACAATGGCTGCCCGATGATCCGGTTTTGCATCTTGGCGTACTGCTGGTGTTGCTGGTTCCCTGTACCGACTGGTTTATCACCTTCGTGCAACTCGGGCGCGGCAACACGGCGCGGGCGGTTGCCGTTACGCCGCTGAATCTGCTCGCGCAGTTGCTGCTGCTGCCGGTTTATCTGTGGCTGATGTTGCCCGCTGCCGATTTCAGTGCCGCGTTGCGCACCGAAGATATGCTGCCCGCCGCGTTCACCCTGGTCGGTTTACCTCTGCTGGCCGCGGTATTTACCGAACAGTGGATTGAAACAAAACCCGGACGTGCAATCTGGCGCGATCGCCTTGGCTGGTGGCCCGTGCCTTTGCTGGCGGTAGTGGTGTTTCTGATCGCCGGTGCGCAGGTTGGCGCGGTACTTAACGCCGGGCCGGTATTGCTGACGGTGCTGCCTGTTTTTGCAGGCTTTTTACTGGCGGCAGCGCTGATTGCGCGTCTGCTTACCCGGGTGCTGCGGCTGCCGATGGATTCCGGGCGCACATTGGCTTTCAGTTTTGGCACGCGCAACTCCTTTGTCGTGCTGCCGTTCGCGTTAGCGCTGCCGGCAGGCTGGGAGACGGCCACGGTGATCATCGTATTCCAGTCACTGGTTGAACTTTTTGGAATGGTGTTCTATCTGTGGTGGTTACCGAAGCGCTTGTTTAATGAGACATCCATCGCCATTACCAAAAGAAATTCCTAATGAATGTTATCACTCCTGAGTCCAGCGCTGACTTGTACGTTATGCGATCACATCCAGACGGTAATCATGCCCACGGATACCTGTGCTAATGGCTCTATGACTGCATGAAGTACCACAATGCTCGAACACATCACCCTATTTTGGAACTGACACGAACCAATGACCATGACTCTCCTCTATTCCAATCTCCAAAAATTTCAACGGGTAGCGCTTCCCCACCTCAAGACACACATTTCTCAGCCTCTTATCTACAGTCTCCTCGAATAACAGCACGAAGATATTTCTCTGGAAATACGGGGTGTTAAAGCAATGTTGTTACGATATATCGCTTATATCCATATTCGCTCATGCGAATATTTTATGTCCCCCTGGGGCGAGGAATTAAACCCGGTAGAGATTAAAAAACCTGATATTGGTCTTTTAGTCTTTGATTCTGCATTCCGGAGCTAACACTGGATGTTATAATTTGAACATATTTCTTATAAATCAATTTAAAGCTGTGGATTCGATTCTTTACGTTGAATTATGAATTATTAGTTTCAATAACAGCACCATGCCAGGCTCTCAGAATAAATTTCTTAATGAATCTAGAGTGGCCAAAATATCGGTAACAGGAAAGCCGTAACCAGAGCCACAACTAAAGTCAGCGGGATGCCAAGCTTCAGGTAATCGATAAATCGATACCCACCCGGACCCATTACCAAGGTATTGGCTGGATGTGCCACCGGGCTCGCGAGACTGGTTGCGGCAATGGCAACCACCATCATTACCGCCTGTGCTGATATACCCAGCGTTGTACTGAGTGTCAAAGCGATCGGTGCCATGATAAGAACAAGGGCCACGGTCGGCATGATCAAGGCGCCCAGTGTGGTGATGACATATAGCCCGGAGATAACGACCCACGGCCCGCCTGGACCCAGCAGATCCAGCATGCTTTGAGCCAGCCAGGTGGCTGCTCCGGTATGTTGCATTGCAGTGCCTAATGGCAACATACCGGCAATCAGAAAGATCGATCGCCACTCAATTGCGCGGTGGGCCTGTTCCATGTTAAGGCAACCACTCAATACCATCAACGTTGCACCGGCAATAGCTGCAATCGAAATGGGCAGTAATTCCATAATAACCGCAACAACCACTAACAGCATCAATGCGGCGGCAAGCGGCGCCTTGCGCGTGTTAATCGGTTTGACTTGTACCGGATTAAGTATCAATAGATCCTCAATCTCGTTAAGCCCGGCCAAACGTGCTTTGGGTCCGACAAAGAGTAACCCGTCACCCGATTGCAAAGTCATGGTGCGCAGACTGGACCGATGCGGTTTTCCTGTACGCCAGATTGCGGCTAATTCCACCTGATAATGCTCATCGAATCGTAGATCTTCAACGCGGCGACCGACAAACTTGCTATGTGGATGTAGCGTTGCCTCGACAAGATCGAGCCCACCTTGCTCGAATACATCCAGATAAGGAGGCACATCATCCAACCGCTCCAGTTGCTGCAAACCACGCAGCATATCCAGATCGCTTTCGCGTCCCTGGATCAGCAATAGATCCCCTGCTTGAATAATCTCTTCAGAAACCGGTGATTCGAGTACTTCACCACCACGAAAAATACCGAGCAAACGGAAATCAAATGCATCTCCTAGCTGATTCTCGGCTAATGTGGAGTTGGATAATGGCGTATCGTTCGGTACGCGCAACACGAACAGGCGTGCATCAAGCTGATAGTTTTTCCGCATTTCATCAGGCGTAACCGGCGCTTCAGCAGAAAACTCCGACACATCATGTAACACCGCCAGCGCCTGCGGGGTACCCTGTACCAGCAAACGATCATCCTTAGCAATTATCATTTCAGCCAAGCGTGTACGGCGCACTAGCCCTGCGCGTCGAATTGCCAGTATATTGACTCCAAAATGCTCTCTAAATTCTCTATGATACAGATACTTACCAATCATGGAAGCATGCTCGGCCACCGTCAACTCGGCAAGCTTGTTGTCAATCAATAATCTCTCGTGCAAGATTGGCGCCTCGCGCTCAATTTTGAGCGTACTCCAACTGCGTAATCGCTCGAAGTGATCAAAACGACCCTGGGTAAGCAGAATGTCGCCCGCTTGCAACACGGTGTTTGCCCGGGGTAACACTTCGGTTCGCCCTGCGCGGGTGAGTGCGATAATTACTAGACCTGCAGCCCAGGTCATCCCGGATTCGGCAATCGTCTTGCCATTCAGTAAAGCATCAGCGGGCACCTGGAGCGCAAAAATACGTTCCTGCAACCCATACTCAGCATGCAAGTTCCGTTGCTTTTCCAGAAAGCGCGTGGTATCGGTTATCGGCAGCAGGTGGCGTCCCATCAGCGCGACAAAAGCGGTACCGATCAACAGGATGGGTACCCCGATAAAAGCAAAATCGAAGAAATTAAATTCCGTTTCCCCAGCCTCATGCAGTGCGATGCTCACTAACAGGTTCGGGGGAGTGCCAATAAGCGTGATGAGTCCGCCGAGGAGTGTAGCGTAGGCCAACGGCATCAGCACTCGAGAGGAGACAATTGCGGAACGTCGAGCAACTTCGATCACCACCGGCAGCATTAATGCCGCTACCGCTATATTGTTCATGAAAGCCGACAATATGCCTGCTGTGATCATGAAGATCGTGATTATGCGTATTTCGCTACGTCCACTGACTCGCATCACCATGTTACCAATTCGATCGGCGATACCAGCGCGAGTAAGTCCCTCGCTCATGATGTACATTGCCCATATCGTGATCACTGCCGGATTGCTAAAACCGCTAATTGCCTCAGCGGGTGAGACCAACCCAAAGATCGCCAAGCTTGACAGCACCATCAACGCCACCACATCCATGCGTACCCATTCAGTGACAAACAGGATAAAACAGGAAAAAAGAATTCCAAGCACCAACATGATTTCAAAGGTCATCTTCGCTCAGTCTCCGGTTTCGTTTATTGCCATCAATCAGAGTGGCCAAAAGATCAACAGCAAAGGAATACTGACAATAATAACTAGTATTTCGAGCGGCAACCCAAGCTGCCAGTAATCGCCGAAACGAAAACCGCCCGGACCCAGGATAAGAGTATTATTCTGGTGCCCAATCGGGGTCAAGAATGCGCAGGAAGCACCAATCGCCACCGCCATCAGAAAGGAATCGGCGTTCACGCCTAGCGCAGTCGCGGTACCAATCGCAATCGGGCACATCACGGCTGCAGTTGCGGCATTATTCATTAGATCGGACAAAAACATTGTAACAACCAGAATAAGTAAAAGCCCCATAATGGCATGGCCCTGCACAATATTATCAATCAAGAAACGCGCCACCAGATCTGCCATTCCGGTAGATTCCAGTACCCCGGCTACGGGAATGAGTGACCCGAGCAACACAATTACCGGCCAATCGATGGCTTCATAGACCGCTCGCGGCGGGACGATATGCAAAACCATCGAAGCCAGTACCCCGAGGGCGAACGAAATAGCTGCCGGCAACAAACCAAAAGCCGCACCACTGACTGCGGCAGCCATGATGCCACCGGCAATCAGTGCCTTGCGTTTATCGGGGATGTGTAGTTCACGATTAGCCAATGGCACACACCCGAAGTCAGCTGCAAATTCAGCCAGTACTTCTGCCGTACCTTGAAGCAACAGCAGGTCACCAGGCTGAATCTTGAGCGTTCTCAACCGGGTCTTAGCGCGTGAGCCTTCGCGAGATACCGCGAGCAGATTGAGTCCATAGCGGGTACGTAACCGTAAATCCGCAGCTGATCGGCCTGAGATCGTTGATTCCGGACGAACAACAAACTCCATCAAAATGACTTCATCGCTCTGCGAAGATTCTTCTTCTGCTTCATTGGGTTTCTCAGCGCCAGGGTCTTCGCTAATCGCCTTGATATCACTGTTTCGCTGAGAGTTCTTGGTCTCACTGCGATTCTTCTTACTATCGTTGTATTGAGTAAAAGCTGTATCCGCCTCTTCCAGACTTAGGCCGAGGCTGGACAGAATATCCGCCAGTGTTTCAACTTCAGCTTCAATAATCAGAATATCATCAGCTGCTATTTTGAATCTGATTCGTGGCACAGTTAAATGTTTTTCATTTCGCACCAAACCCACCACTTGCGCGCCATGTTCATCGAGTACAGTTTCAAGTTTGCGCAAGGTCATCCCGGCAGCTTTACTATCCGCCGCTACGCGCACCTCGGTGATGTAAGCACCGGTCTCAAATCCTTCTATGTCAGTTTGCTTGCGCATCGGTACCAGTCGCCAGCCGACAATCGCGATAAAAATTACTCCGCTTAAGGCTACAGCTAAACCGACAGGCGTAAAATCGAACATACCAAAGCTGCCTGCGCCGCTTTGAGCACGAAAGCCGGATACAATCAGGTTCGGCGGTGTTCCGATCATAGTCATCATCCCGCCCAAAATGGTGCCAAAAGCCAAGGGCATCAATATTCGTCCGGGTGGCAGATCAAGACGCTCAGCCAGCTGAATCGCCACCGGCATCAAAAGAGCCATTGCACCCACATTGTTCATGAAGCCGGAAAGCGCTGCGCCCAGCCCAACTAAAGCTACCAGATTTAGCGTCGGACCAGCATTCTTCGGTAAAGTATGACGAACTAATACATTGACTGCTCCGGATGTTTGTAATCCCCTGCTCAATATTAAAATACAGGCCACACTTATCACTGCGGGATGACCGAAACCAGTAAAGGCATCCGCTGTTGCAATCAATCCGGTAAGCACACAAGCCAGTAACGAGCCCACTGCAACCATGTCATGACGCCAACGCCCCCACAAGAACATAGTCATTGTGACCAGCAGAATGATAAGGATTACTGTTTGATTGTAAGTCATATTATCTTTCTCAGTAAAACTGGCCTAGACTAAGATCCAGTTGTCAATTCTAGATAACTATCTAATACTTAGTAATAAATTATCAATATCGAAGCTCCTGCATCATCGACAGAGGATGTTCAATGCATCACTGAGACCCAGCAATAAATTCTGAGCCAAGCTGGAGAAGATTCTGCTTCAAGAAATCACTTATAACAAGCGTAATTTGTGACTGATATGTGCTTCTGGCGAGAAAAGTAGTGTTATCCGCCAACTCGTTGATAAAGGGCATCAATTACAACTTAACCGGCAAGGAAAAACCAACAGCCACTTGAGCGTTAAGGAAATTGATAAATAGTGTGTTTTAGACGCTGCTAGCGAAAATCTGCTGTTACGGAGGCAATTCGGTACCCTAAGCTGGATAAGTATTAAGTTTCTTACAATACAAACCAGATGACCGAGGAATTATCAGCCTCAACGTACCACCTTCGAAACCTGCAAACTCATAACTAAGAAACTAACGTTATCCTTAAATCCTCTATTCTGGACCTGATACCGATTTTTCTATGTGGTGGTAGGAATCCTTCATGAATGCTGTCATCCCTAAATGCACGCTGACTTGTCCGGTTTGCGATCACATCAAGACGGAAATCATTCACGGAAAGAATTGCTTTAATACCTCAATGCTCAAACTGGCGAATGGATTGTACCGCTCCGAATCCCAGACACGGAACAGGTAGCGGCCTTTGCGCCTCAGCACCCGATGCACCTCCCGAAACGCCGTTGCTTGATCGAAAAACGTTCGGTACCATACTTGCATGGGGCCGGTGCCAAGTGCGCCAGTGCGCGACGCAGACTCTCGTCACTGATGATCTTGTTCATGCCGAGTATCCGGGGAGCAACTTCATCGCCGCGCAGCCCGGCAACATATGCATAGCGTCGCTGTCCATCCAAGATCGATAATAGCCAGGTGCCAAGCACATCAACTACCTTGGGTGCGTTGGGACTAGTGTAATCCATTGGACATCCATCCACCCAGCGGGCGAATAACCCAGAAACTTCCAAAAACTCAGCAAAAAACGGTAATTGCCCCAGTGCTGTGGCGCTTCCGCCTTCATCCCAGCGGACATGAAACCGGCCACCAGAGGTGGCTACGCTTTGTTCAGCCGCCGTTTGTTCCCTCTCCTGCAAAGTAGTATTGATCGCCTCGACCAGTGTCTTTTTCTCAAATTTAATTTCACCCATTGGGTGAGCCTCCTATTCTGTCGAAAACCCTTACCAGAAATACATTTGTGGCAATTTTACTGGAATTAACTGTGGAATTCAGAGTTTTAAACAAGACGAGGCGAGAACAAAAAATGTTGACGCAGCATATAATTGATATGTAAGGAAATATTTTTTGTGAACAACAATGTATTGTGACGAAATATGGATTTTTAGAGGTGCCCTTTAGAAAGTTATGTGAAAATCAATGACTTCACTTACGATACTTTGCATCGTGCATAACCATTTCAATTGCTGATTTTTGCACATCGTGTTCCATCAGCAAAAATTGGACAAAATAGCCTGATTGCGTAAGAGATAGTTTTGATTCATTGTTCTCCAACTAAGTAACGATGATGACAAAGAATGATCATATCAAACGCAATGTTGAGAAAACAGCAGGGGATTTTCGTCGCGCAGCCCGCCGTTATTATTCAGTCGAAGGAAAGATTCGCATCCGAATTGGAGGATCATCGAGGCGAAGACAAAATTGCTGAGCTATGTCGCCGGGAAAGCATCAATACAAATATTCATTACCGCTGGCCGAAGGAATTTCTGGAAGCTATGAAAATGTGGTGACTACGTGCCAAGATTGTAACTACTTGACGCTTAAGGCACAAGGAGCTATCTTTCTACCAATGGATGAAAAAATTTCGATCAGTATTCTTTGGTGAACTGGATCCAGAAAAGGATTCGTACGAAGCTTTCCCGGTAGGAGAAATGGATATGCCGCACGTGGTCAGGCTGATTAACGATGTCTCAGAGGTCACCGATGTTGCAGGTCGTGGGATAACCTAGCATCTACCGTGGGACGCTATCACCTTGAAGAAGATGTGTTTCACAAATACCAATCCTCAAGTAACAGCCTTGAGAGCATCAGAGCGGATATGCACCCAAAAAGCAAATGCTCCGCTACGAATATTTCAGGAAAATCAAAAGGCCACTGGCAATTTTTCAATGAGGAAAAAATCATGTCCCATTACGACGAGAACAAACACGACACAGCTGGAACTCCTGACCTTCTAAGCAGGGCAGGCCCTACCGCCAGTTCCACCACGGAAGTTGCAACAGCCGCTCCCATCAGCGATCGTCAGCTAAGCAATGCCGCCATCCAAACACAATGTCAGAGCGAGCACGACCGAGAAATTCCGGAAGTGGACCTGATGTCCCCACTTACCCTTCGCGACGTTACTTTCCGCAACCGGATCGCAATGTCGCCCATGTGCATGTATTCCGCCCACGATGGTTTTGCCAACGACTACCATCTCGTCCATCTGGGCAGCCGGGCAATCGGGGGCGTAGGGCTTGTGGTTGTTGAAGCCACTGCAGTTACGGCTGAAGGACGCATTTCACCGGGAGACATGGGAATCTGGAAAGATGAACATATCGAGCCGCTAGCTCGCATTGCGCGATTTGTGGAGATGCAAGGTGCGATTCCGGGCATCCAGCTCGCACATGCCGGGCGCAAAGCCAGTTGTGATGCCCCGTGGAATGGCGGCAGCAGCCTGAAAACGCCGGCGGAAGGAGGCTGGCCAGTGATTGGTCCCAGTTCTTCGCCGTTTTACGCTGACGACCCGGTTCCAACACCCATGTCGGAAACAGATATTGAGTATTGTGTTGATGCATGGGGAGCAGCCGCTCGACGTGCGCTGGATGCGGGCTTCAAAGTAATAGAACTTCACGCAGCACACGGCTACCTGATGCACGAGTTTCTATCGCCTTTAAGCAACCATCGCACTGATAATTATGGCGGCAACCTGGCAAATCGCATGCGACTTTTGCTAAGGGTTGCCAAGCGCCTCCGCGATGTTATCCCATCCAAACTGCCTTTCTTCGTGCGAATCTCTGCAACCGACTGGGTCGATGGGGGCTGGAATATAGAACAATCGATTATTCTGTGCAAAGAACTGAAGTTACTTGGGGTGGATCTGATCGATGTCTCATCCGGTGGTTCGACACCGGATGCAAGAATTCCGGTTGCCAGAGGCTACCAGGTTCCATTTGCCCGACAAATCCGTGATGAAGCACAAATCCACACAGGCGGGGTAGGACTGATTACCGATCCGCAATACGCAGATGAAATCATTACCAGCGGCCAGGCAGATCTCGTTTTTATCGGTCGAGAGTTACTGCGGGAGCCGTACTGGGCGCTCAAGGCGCAGCACACGTTAGGGATAGAACCCGAATGGCCTATCCAATATGGTTATGCTGTTAAGCGGCGGACAAAATAGATATTGTAGTGGTTTAATTTGCACACACACCTTGATGAGTGGATTATTCACTTTGCCGGAGGTTTTCAAGAAGCTATATGACTAAGCATACCGTTCCATAGAATGTTTGCGGATCTTTTCGGCATCACCGTATAAGCTCTTACTAGGATCTGTTGATATTTCACATGGGTAACCACAGATATCCACATACCATGCCAGCATTTCTTTTAGTTGCGTAGTGTTGGCTTCATGAAGCCGACGCAGCCAGACAAGAATGGCGTATTCCGCCTGCTTTGCACCGGCGTCCATCGCCGGTATGCGAGTTTCACACCGTCTTCACCTTGGAAATATCGTTTCTCATCCATCTACAAGCGCCCGCTCCTCTCCAGACGCCGGTTGACCATCCGGTGATAAAGTGACGAAAGCAATGGCCGAATCACTGGCAGGCCGATGAACCAAGCCAGCGGCTTTAATAAGAATACCCGGGACATCAACAATATATAAGCATCCAGTTCGGAAACTATTTTTTGATGTTCATCACGAACATGCAACTGAGTCAAGGCCAAGTGTGGATCGATACCGATGTCACGCAAATGTTTGTCTTGCCCGGTGATATCGAACCAGCATACGTCTTCCCCACTTTCCCCAGCTAACTTTTCATAGTTCTTCCGATCCTTGATACAACTGGGACATGCGCCATCATAATAGACGGTGATTTTTTCTTTACCTTCACGCATTATCAATCCCCTTGATTAAGCACCAAAACAGTAGGAACACGGGGTCAGACTTGCATTTTACATGCCTTCTTATTGCTGTGAGCCGGGCTGTAAAGCAAGCAGAAAAAAGAATTCGAATGCCAAATTCAAAACCTGCACGGGCACTTCATGTTGATTAATGTGCCTTACATAATGCGTTGTGCCGGGCAAAAAACACCCGGCACAACGATATCAGACTTGACTGAAGAATCAATTACCCCATGATCTTCTCAAACCATCTGACATCAGATCATGATAGTAGATTCACTCTACCCTACTACTGAAGCGAGTCAGAGTCATCAGACTTATCTTCCAGTAGTTGCCCCCGAATCACACCTGCCGGGAAAGTCGTGCTATGCACATTCGCGTAGATTTTTCCAGCACGCATTGCGAAAGCCAGAGAAGCGATGTTATTAAGCGGTACACCACAGGCTTCAATTGCCTCAGGCGTTGCAGGCGATAAGATATCGCTGTTATCCAGAGTAACCTCAACTGATCCCTCGCCCACATCCACTGGCGGATCTACCGGACCGAAGAGAAAGGCCACGATTGGTCCGTTCACACCTGCAGATGCACAGTGGAAATGTGCCTGTGTGATCCCGCTACCACTACGCACAGTGAGACGAAACTGTGCTTTGGTCAACGCCGCATCAAATTCAACTTCAATTGTGCCGGTAGCATCGGTAGCCACTCCGCCTGCGGGAGTGGTAACCTCTTGCGCGCCGCTTAAGTCCGCCTCGAATTTCAACTCATTTGCGGCATATACGGCACTTAACCCAAAAAACAACGCCACCAACAAAAACAGCTTAATATACAAGTTCTTCATGTTATATTCTCCTAATAAAGTTGCCACCTTTCATTAGTGATATTTTCTAATTTAAAAACTCAAGATGGTGTTGAAGTTCAAAATAAGAATCCTTGTGCTACGAAGAACAACACCAAACATCGTTGGGTGCATTCATAGTATGGTGAATTCAATCGCTAACCGCAACAGTTAATATTAGAGAATTACAAACTTGACTGGCTAACAAATTATCCGAGAAACGATATTCTTTCCACCCTGTACTCATGAGCACTGACATTCCTTGTAAGACACTGCCACAGAAGCCTGAGTGCTGCTTCCGGAATTTCCTTAACCCTTTTTCATTTCATAGTTACTCTCTTCATTTCCGAGTATTTATGCAATATTCCGCCCCAACCAGAGATTTCCCATATATCCTCCGATTTCCATCATCCAGGCAATTCCCAGATGCACTGCCAATCCTCCCACGATGGATTGGGTTCTATAGGCAATAACGCCCAATATCCATCCACCCAGGAAGGAGGAAATACACTCCAGCAGCGGTTTACCGAAGTGAATACTGCAATAGAACGTAGCCATCGGTAAAATTGCCGCTGCTCCGGCGTAGCGTACAAAAGCGAATAGCAGAAAACCGCGGAAGAATAATTCAATGGTCACAAAATCGATCCCGTAGCTGATCTCGTACAACAGTTGATACACCGGCAAGTTGTCCGTATGCGGCACAATAAAAGCAATTTGCTTTAATCGTGGGTAAGCATTCAGGAAATCCGGTTGCATACTGGCAAAAATGACCAGCGGTATCATCAGCATCAACATTATGCAGTAAGGTTTCCATCGAATATCTTTGACTGTTGCACCCCAGAAACTGGGTTGTGTGGGAAGTATTTGGTATAAAACTGCCAATGGGATCAGCACGACCAGAAATTTGAATGGCAATGTAGTCACCACCGTCAAATAATCACCCCAGACGCCTTGCAACATATTTTCCAGCGGATTGGCAATGCTCACTTTGAGCGCAAATAAAGCTGGCGCAAACAGCAACAACAACCAAAATGCAGGCGCAGGGGTGATCACATGTTTCCTGAATTGGATGGCAAATAAATAGGGAACGACAAAAGCGCAGCAGTAGACGGTAAAAAGCGCAATAAATTGATAATACCGAGAACTCATACCAACGATCATGACACGCTCAATATCCCACTGATAATTCAGAACCATCAAGAGACTAATCCATACACTGCAAAAAAATAACAACCACTTATCTACAGTCTTTACATATTCTTGCAAATACCAAAAAATAATC
This sequence comes from Nitrosomonas ureae, assembly GCF_001455205.1. NCBI lineage: Bacteria > Pseudomonadati > Pseudomonadota > Betaproteobacteria > Nitrosomonadales > Nitrosomonadaceae > Nitrosomonas > Nitrosomonas ureae. Next base: position 1,930,909 of record NZ_CP013341.1, on the reverse strand, counting down.
TTCATTGAAAAAGGTAATAAAAAAATAAGCGCATGATCAAATTTGCTATTTAGCCATCAAAAACCCGTTTTATTCTCACAAAGCAACCATCGGCTTTGCGATATGCTCCACTGCTTGAAAAAAGATTTTCATCTGCACGCACCGTTTAAGTTTCTTTCAGATCTTAGCAATAGCATCAAATAACATAAAGTTATGCGCCGCAATCGATTATTCTGGAGGAGTTTATGCAAAGCATCTGCCTTGGCCGCCAACCCATTCTAGATCGTAATCACAATCTGGTGGCATTTGAGTTACTGTTCAGACAGGAAGAAGCTGAAGAAACCGCTCATGTCACCAATGACCTGTCGGCATCCGCGAACGTTATTGTGAATGCTTACGGCAAGTTTGGAATCTACAACGTGTTAGGTCATCAGCGTGGTTTTATCAACGCAGATCCTGATCTCATCCTGAGTGACATCATTAGTTTACTGCCCAGCAAGCACATCGTGTTGGAAGTCAAGGAACCCGCATCCATTACACTAGAGTTCTTACAGCGCTGTAAAGAACTAAAACAAAAAGGATACCAGTTTGCACTCGACAATATCGTAGCTATCAACAGTCAGGTTGAATTGCTGTTACCCTTGGTCAGTGTCGTCAAAATAGATGTTCTGGCGCTGACCAGAACTCAACTCACCCAGCTGGTCAATCAGCTCAATCATTGGCCGGTATTACTTCTGGCACTAAAAGTTGAAAACCAGGAACAGGAAGCACATTGCAGGCAATTAGGTTTCCAAATGTTTCAAGGATATTATTTCGCAAAACCCGAAGTAATGTCTGTCAAACGGGCTGACCCTGGCAAGATACCCTTATTAAAGCTATTAGCCTTGGTGATGCAGAATAACGAGCAGGATAGTGATATTGACGAAATTGAGAAAGAATTTAAACATCAGCCTGGTTTGAGTTACAACCTGTTACGTATGGTAAATTCCGGTAGCGACGGTTTACCATTAAAAATTAATTCCATTAAACAAGCTGTTCAGTTAATGGGACGCAAACAGTTACAGAAATGGATACAACTTTTGCTGTATACCTCCAACCAGTCGGCGGATAGTCTGTCTGATGAAATCACACAAACCGCTGTAACCCGCGGGAAATTGATGGAATTAATTGCAAAAGCCGAACGCCCTCATGATAAGAATCATCATGAACGCGCCTATATGGTAGGTATTTTATCTCTTCTGGATCAATTATTGGGCATCGAAATGCGGCAAATCGTCAACAAATTAGGAATTTCTGATGACATGAATCAGGCCTTACTGAGCCGCCACGGACGCTTGGGCCAAGCATTGAAATTAATAGAAGCGAAAGAAAAAGGCGAAACAGAATTGATTCATTCCCTATTATCCGAACTGGATTTCCTGAGTCTGAATGAATTATCCGACATCGAATCACAAGTAAGTGGGTGGTCCGAGCGCACCCCTTCAACTATGAATTAGATTGTATTCTAGTGCGGCATACTGATTTCTGATCGGCGACAATCAACCGGACAGATTAACTTCTTATAAGCGCACGGTAAATTCTTTCCATTACGTCGTTATTATATTCTTGGACTACAATCTGTGAATTGAACAAGGCCTTGAGTTCGATTATCGTAACAGCAAGCAACAAAAACACGCCCAGAATAACCGCAGGCGTAAACAGCAAAATGACTCCCAGAAAAAAAATACTCAAATTGACTAAACCCCGGAACCATTTGCCTAGATAAAAATGATGCAATCCGGCAATGAATAAAAAATTGAGCGTCGCATAAGTATCCGGATCTTTCAGATCTGTCTCGACTTGCTGGAAAAATTGCAGTCGTTTGTCATCCGGCAATTCGCGCACCAGCTTGCGCAGACGCTCTTCCTCTTCCTGTACCGCCTCTTTCGATCTCATACACTAGCGTGCCAGCGTAATAATCACCGCTTCACGCTTCCAGAACAGCAAAAACCGCTTCTGCTCGACAAACTGAAACACCAGCGTCCAGCCATCGGCGGCCTCTTTATTCAGTGTTGTTTCCAATCGTTTGATCGGAATGCCGGATGCACCCAGGAAAATGGTTCCCACTCCCCCTTCTGTCACGTGCAGCACTTTGTATTCCTTGTAAGCCATCATTCAATCTCCTTTGATTTAAGTAAAATGTTTTTCAAAACCAACCTTCAAGCCGCCACCCACGCGTGACGAACAAAGGAACGAATGCAGGCGGAATAAACAACCGGTCTTCTGCATTAGGAATGCGGAAGTAATGCTGCGCTTGCAGGATGACATCATCATCACGACTCAAATCAATCACTGCGCGGCTAGGCAATTCGCGCCGTCCCAGATAGCGCACTTCAAATGCCTCGAGACGCAATGGATCGGCTGGATTGAACACACCCATCTCGTTCGCGCGTGCCTGACGCACAAAATTACGGGCACGACTTAAATCCGCGCTCGCCTCCGCGGTCTGTCTTGCCGTACCCGGCGCAAAAACAGATTCCAACAATGATTCTTTGCGGAATGGCGCAATATTCGGCCAGATAAAATACGGTAACGCCATACCTCTCTCCAACTGCCGTTCGTTGTAAGAAAACGGTCGTGGGCCAGGAATATGAGCCTCGGGTTGGTTGCGATTGATAAACGCCAGGAAACGTCCATAAGAATCAAATACCTCGAAGGAAAAAGACAGGAAATATCCAAACGTACCAGGATCTTGCCCCAATGCATCCATATCGGCTTGCACGTGCGCAATCAATGCCTGCTCGGCGTTGTTCCCGTGGAAACGATGATTGATGCCTGTACCTGGACCGATGCTGGCACGCAAGTGAGCGATAAGATCAGCATCAAGATTATAAGGGCCAAAGTGGGGCAAGAATGGATCCGTCAAATAAGTTTCCCATTCCTCAGAATCAAGACGGCGATGTGCTTGCGAATCCGGTAGTTGAAAATTTTTTTCCGGCGTATCCACGCCCAGAAAACGCAACGACCCGCTTCCGGCGCAATGAAAACCAATGGTATCGCCATCCGCAATGGACGCATCGAGGGATTGCGGATTGCCATCGGCGCCGCGGCGAATAGAACCCACCGCACGAATATTGCTGTTTACGTCAAAGAAAATATCAGCCATGATCACCTCCCTGCAAATAAGCGGAATTGGATAACGGAAACCATTTCCCCTCAACGGGTTTGCATTCCATCATAGCACGGCAATAGAGTATCTGAATCGCTTCCATATCAAACCGATTCTATTTTGAGCGTTGTAAGAACCCGCCTGCGATACGAAATTAAAACGATCAGAAAAACACACACCGCTGCCATGACGACGGGGAATAATAGCGTTGTAACCGAAAGATTTTCCAGTGCCAGTATCACCAGTGTGTTACGCACCGTGAATAGGGCAAAAAACAGCAATGATTCCGAATAAGGAAAATGATAAACTTTTCTGACGGTAGGACCGAATCCAATGACATCAATCGCTGTCAGCAACACGACCGCCCACAACGGATCTGACGTAAAATACCACAATGGCAACGCAGACAGCGCTGAGATAAAAAATAACCAATCCGTTCGGGTAATGCTTACGTCTGCACGTTTCAAATAAGCCAGATAAGCAATGAATATTGTAATACCCGCTGAAACACCAATCGGCCATGTGCCTGCGCCACCCTTGTCCTCAAGCTGCGCCAAAAAAATCAGCAACGTCGTTGCACCCCAAATAATCCAGGAAAACACATGCGGCTTGACCGTATCATTCAGAATCGCACGGATATAGGGAATAAAAGCTATCAATGTAAGCGCAATGGCGATGATGCTAAAAACAGGTTTGTAATACATGATTGTTTAATACTTTTTGCCGAACATCAAAGGCTCATGGGTATACTGCAAAATGATCTGATTAGAAAAACAAAATGCCCTATCAATCATCGCTTCTCTCCAAAGTCTTTATCAACAACTCGGCTACAGCAGCACCAGAAGCCGGATTCTGTCCGCTAATCAGTCTTTCATCCTGCACCGCAAACACCGCCCAGGGTTCAGTCGCCTTCTGATAAACCGCGCCACGATTGATCAATTCCGTTTCGGTGAGAAAGGGCACATATTGATCCAGTTCGGCAAGCTTTTCCTCTTCGTTTGAAAAACCGGTGACTTTCTTCCCTTTCACGAGCAAGCTGCCATCAGAAAGTTTGATATTCAACAAACCTGCGGCGCCATGGCAAACCGATGACACATAACCCCCATTCTCGTAAATTTTGCGACTGATGGATTGCAACGCCTCATTGTCCGGAAAATCCCAGATAACGCCATGACCGCCGGAAAAATAAATTGCAATATAATCATCCGGATTGATGTCGATTGGCTTCAGTGTTGCACCGAGGCGGTTCATGAACGCTTTATCGTGATACCAATTCCAATCGGTATCATCCGCCATCGCAAGGCTATGCGGATCAATCGGCGTATAACCCCCTGCCGGGCTGACATAATCAACTTCATAGCCCGCTTCTTCTACTTTTTTGACGAAATGAACTGCCTCAGCAAGCCACAAACCCGTAGCCCGTTTCAAATTAGGATATTTCTCAACGCTGGTAAGAACAACAAGAATCTTTTTACGCATCATTATTTTTTCCTGTAAATCATGATCTATCGAGAAGCCCTTGGAAATCCAAACACCTCAGTCATGTGTTTTTCAATATAATGTACCGCGCATGCAACACCATCTTCCTGCGCCATCGCTGCGCCCAACGCTTTCGCGCGCCCGGCTACTTCGGGCTTTGCGGCAAAGTCGATCATACTGGAAAGTTTCCGCGCATTAATCTTGGTATGGTGCACGTACTTTGGCGCAATCCCCGTCGAAGCCAATTTATCAGCCCAAAAGAATTGATCTCCGGCAAATGGAATAACGACTGACGGTACTCCGGCGCGGGATGCGGTATGCGATGTACCCGCACCACCATGATGAATCACCATCGAAGTTCTAGGAAACAGCCAATGATGCGGCGTATCACCAACCACATGGAAATTTCCCGGCAGCTCTACAGGATTAATGCCGCTCCAACCGGAATAGAACAATGCACGCCGTCCGGCTACCGCTTCTATAATTGCAGCCAGAAATTTCTCCCGATCGAACCCGGCCATGCTACCGAAGCCGACATAAATCGGCGGCTCGCCGGCGTCTAAAAACTCGGCCAAAGTCGCTGGCGGTTCCCAGGCTTCGGAATCGACAAACCATGCACCGCATATTTTCCACATCTCGGGCCAGTCGGCTGGTTGCTGTATGAGATAGCGCGAAACGCCATAAAGCACCGGGTAATCACGCCACATCTGCTGACGCGACATTTGCCCGCACACCTCGCGGCGCGCCTCATTTATTCGTTTGCGGAATGACCACCACATGAGCGCATTGACCGCATGATGACTCAACAGATTCAACCAGCCAGGCATCTGCCAGGGCGGCAACAACGGAGATGGAAATGCGCGGGTCGGTGACATCGGCCAAAGGCCCAGCCCAAAAGCAGGGATACGCAAATATTCCGCCACCGATAACCCGACATAACTCGCGATGCCTGAAAACAGAATCGCATCCGAAGCTTGGGTTTGAGTGGTGATTTCCCGCATCCATTCAACCGTATTCTCATCCGCAATAAGTGCAACCGCCTTGGCCAGCTGCGTAACATCGCCCCCTTTTCGCATCAGTTTCGACAATGCTCCCTCGGGGCCGACTGTTGCCTTCATATCGCCACTCAACGCATGGAAGGAAATTCCCTGCGCCTGAGCAACCGCCAATGTGGATCGATCAGCAAAAAACTGGACTTCATGACCTGCATTCAGCAAACCACGGCATAATCCGACCAGCGGACGAGAATCACCTTCGGTTCCGTATGTGACGACAGTGAATCGCATAAAATTCTTTCTAGAATAGCGGGTTGATGCTAAAGCTGAGCCTACTCCTCATGACGCAATGCTGAAGAAAAAGGGAAATGTATTTTACAGCTTCGTATGCTTATTATCGCCTCATTTATTCGCAAGCGTTGTATGTTCTTATACAATAGAAGCAATTCATACATTCATTATTTTAAGGAAAAGAACAAAAAGTGTGCAAACTATCCAACCTCCCGGAAAACAGTAATCCGCAACAAAATCAGCAACGGCGCTCATTTCTAAAACTCACCATGGCATCCGCGCTGGGGCTGGGAATCGCAGCAACTCATCAGGTCATGGCCGCATCAGGCGGTATTACGACGCCGCCTCAACCGGAAAATGTACTCACACCGGAAGCGGCTCTGGAAAGATTGATGGCGGGTAATGATCGTTATGTTGCCGGCCTCTCCACACCATTGAATTTTAAAGATGAACGCGCAGCTTTGGTCAACGGCCAGAATCCTTATGCCAGCATATTAAGCTGCGCTGATTCAAGAGTGAGCCCTGAATTCTGCTTTGACGAGCAACGAGGGGATCTGTTTGTCGCCCGGGTTGCCGGAAATTATTTGACGACAGATTTTGTTGCTACACTCGAATATGCAGCGGCTGTTTTGCATACTCCACTGATTATGGTATTGGGTCATGAAAGCTGCGGTGCGATCAAAGCTGCAATTGATGCCTCAGATAACAGCACGCAATTTCCAGGGCATATTCAATCGATCGCCAGTGCCTTAGCACCGGCGGTAAGAGCGATTGACAAGCAATCGAAGAACCGCATCGATGATGTCGTCAAAATGAACGTCATACAAAATGTAAAGGAATTGAAAAAACAAACACCCATCCTCAGTCGATTGGTAGCGGAGAAAAAGCTTCTTGTAGTCGGTGGTGTATACAACCTGAAGACAGGAAAGGTCGATATGGTGGCTTAAGGAAATGCTGATTAATTACCTGCGCAAATCATCTTAAAAAATTACCGCTGATACGATTGAGTCGTAAGTACCTGAGAATTCATTGATCCAGCGCTTTTTTACTCCCAAATCACCATCTTGAAGCGCTCTTTGACGATGCCAAAGTAATTGCATTTCCAATCGCTTTGCGCAAAAAAATCCAGATGATGCCATTGGTCTTTCAGTTTCAGAATACTGGCAGCGGCATCGTCCCAATCGATAGCGGCAAGCTTGGGCTCCAGCTGCTGTTTGCGTGTTTCCACTTCCTCAAAGTCAAAACCATCATATTCCCAGTGCAATACCTCAAATACATTGCCAGCGCGATCCACGTAGTCCATGCTGAAATCCAACCCCCACTTGGGACGCATCCGGATGATTTTATACACCAGCGGGTTCGCTTGCGCCCATTGCTCTAATTGCTCCAAAGCTTCACCGCTGTACCCTTTACGTTCAAACAACAAGCTGTGATTCAACACGGCACCTTCTACCCGCTCCGGTTGCGTGAACCAGGGTGACTTTAAAGCACGCCGATGCTCGCGATGTGCTTTCGCAAGCACGCAATTGACCTCGGCGTAGCGTTGCTCCAGATCGGTCAGGTCATAACCGTTCTGATCAAACAACGCAAGCTCCCGGGCTGTCGGTGGCTTCGAGCTTTCCAACGGTTGATTCCAATAACCGTTGGGAGTGAATTGATGGTCGCTTAAATCGATATAACTCATGAAACTAACAATATATTACGAAGAAACGGATTATAAAAAAACATCACATTTTGACGGGTCATTTTCCATACAATTCCCGCAACTCATCCTTGGCTTTTTCCAGTATTTCCCTTTGCTGCACGGACAAATGCTTTCCCGCCCGGTTAATATAAAAATTCAACATGGGCATCGCCGATGCAAACGGCACAGCCTTACGCCCCTGGCTACTGTCGGCAGAATGTTTCAACGACAACGCGATTTTACGCGGATCAATCCCGATGAACACGCCGGGCTCGAGATCCAATGCATGGCTGGATTTGGTGATTTGTTGTGACCCATGAGGGAAAGTCTCTGGATACATGAAATTTACGATTATGTTGATCTCTTATTTATATAAGTCAATAACTTGGGATGTTCCATCATAATTAACTACTATGATTCGCTCAAAGCATGAAGGCTTAGAGATATTTTTAACAATATCAACTTGATCTTCACTTTTCGTATAATTCATATGATCAACTAACAGTAACCACCAGCGGCCATATTTAGAAATATAAGGCATTATTTTTCTCTCTTTCTCTTCGATGCAATGTCTAATCGCATCTGAACATATATTTACTACCCAGCCTCCAGCATCGAGATCAGATTCAATCCCAAGTTCGTATCTATGCGTTGTTTTAGATCCTCTTTTAATGAATCTAATTAATACGTTCTCATTTATTTTATATTTGAAAGGAATAGCTTCATTCTGACAGTAAGAATACATGCACCAGATTTCAATAATGAGTTGACTCAATTATTGAATGAGTAATTATTGGAGCTCTGGTGCCGTAAGGGTTGCCAAGTTTCCTGACCCCCACTCTGATCGACCACAATTTGTGTCATTCCTCGGATCTGTCGGTTACTTGGCAACATCTGACGGTGAGGTTTCACCTCGCCTTTGTCTGTGACCCAAGAAGGGCCTGATCGCTTATCTCTTTACTGTCTTGTCCTGACAATCGGTTTCGGTGAATCCCTATCAATAACTGTATTCAAAATGGGGAACGAAAATGAATAATCAATCATTATCCAATCATCAAACCATTGTTGGGGGAGTCGATACACACAAAGATCTTCATTTCGTCGCTATAGTCGATGCCTATGATCGAGTACTTTCCAGTAATTCTTTCCCAACGACGCGACAGGGTTATAAATCAATGTTGGATTGGATGCAATCTTTTGGTGAGGTCAAGCGCATTGGAATAGAATGCACAGGGACTTATGGTGTAGGCTTGTTAAGATATTTACAACAATTTGATATCGAAATTTTAGAGGTTACTGCACCAGATAAAACAATTCGGCGCAAACGTGGTAAAGACGACACAATTGATGCGGAAAATGCGGCGCATGCAGCATTTGCTGGTATACGCACCGTCACACCTAAAACGCGTGATGGCATGGTCGAATCGCTACGGGTTCTCAAGATGTGTAGGAAGACCGCCATTGCAGATCGCCGTATCGCACTACAAATGATCCAAATGAATATTATCTCTGCGCCAGAAGCGATTCGTGAATCACTACGCACAATGACTCGAATGCAATTAATCCGTACCCTTGCTGCCTGGCGACCAGATCTGAGTGGGTATCGTGATATATCAACTGCATACAAAATTGCATTGAAATCGCTTGCACGACGATATTTGGAGTTACATGACGAAATTGCAGATTTGGATGTGATGATTTCCGTCATTGTTGATGAATTAGCCCCCGAACTGATTACAGGCAAAGCCATTGGATATGAATCTGCGGCACAGCTACTCATTACCATAGGAGACAATCCGGAACGCTTAAAGTCTGAAGCTAGCTTTGCGGCGTTGTGTGGTGTCAATCCAATTCCTGCCTCATCAGGCAAGGTCAATAGGCACAGGTTAAATCGTGGGGGTGATAGAGCGGCTAACAGCGCGCTGCATATTATTGCTATAGGACGATTGCGGATAGACGCCAGAACTAAAGAGTATGTTGAAAAGCGTTTAACTCAGGGTCACACTAAACTTGAAGCACTTCGTTGCCTTAAACGTTATATCGCAAGAGAGGTATATTACACTTTGAGAAAGAGAAATAATTTAATCAATAGCGCACAAATTGCAGCTTGACATTTAGAAGGGCATCTATGGAAAGCATCGATTGCTTCCTTAATCTTTTTCTCAGAGATATTTAATTTTCCTTTATCTCTCTTATAACGCAATCCTACCCAGAAATTATTACCTCCAGCTTTCGCATCATAATTTAATAATACTTTTTTCACTTTATCACGCAACGGTATTGCCGTTTCTTCTAACCCTTTTGCTTCTCCAGTATCAAAGTAATATAGCTGATTAAGCCTTCTTACTTCTACGCCAATAGAATTTTCTATCAAAAAATCAGGAGGAATATTACCGTCTGGTTCAAATTTGACATTATCGTAATATTTCTCCAAATAGTTTTTTGCGACAGATTCATCTCTATTCATCTCAATTTCTTACCCACGCGCAACCATCAGGGATTTCAACTATTTTCTCTTTCAGATTTGATGTATAGACCTATTATTCAATAGCTTTCCAATGTCCAAGAATCCAGAAGCCTAGCATTTTTTTGCAAACTCATTTCTAAATCAAACGGTAAAACTCCCAACAATGGGCAATCCAGCTGATGTTCCAACGTCGCAATGTTTTGCTGTAAAACCAGCATCTGCGGATCGATACAATTCGCCACCCATCCTGCCAAAGTCAAACCGTCAGCTCGTATAGCCTGCGCCGTCAGTAGCGCATGGCTCAAACAACCCAAACGCATGCCGACCACAAGGATCACTGGAAGATTCAACAGCTTTGCCAAATCCGCTCCAGTCTGCTGCTGATTGAGTGGCACCAGAAACCCACCGGCGCCTTCGACAATGACGATATCCGCTTTGCTGCTCAGTTCCAAGTAAGCATGATGAATAACCGTCAGATCAATTTCCATACCCGCCTGTTGCGCAGCGAGGTGCGGAGAAATGGGTGGATCGAATGCATAGGGGTTGATTTGCTGACGTGTAACGCTTATGTCGCTGGCGACGAGTAAGTGTTCGACATCCAGCCACTTTCCATTCTCACTACCTGCGGCAATCGGTTTCATGCCGACGACTTTCTTGCCTTGTGCGGCAAATGCGTGCAGCAGCGCACAACTGACGGTGGTTTTTCCGATACCGGTGTCGGTGCCGGTGATAAAGTAGCCTTGACTCATTTCAAGGCGGCAGACCCAATTGCCGGCGCGTTTCCGGCGTCAGAATCGAACGCGGATCGAATGGTTTCCAGGCATGGCCGTACACCACTTCAAAAGTGGCGGGGAGCTTGCCATCACGACGCAGTTTTTCGTATTCACTAATGGCTTGTTGCCACTTGTTTTTTCCCATCAATCCCTGCTGCCTGCCCTGCAACACGTTATGTGCGCCGATGGCTTTGAGGTCACGCATCACGCTGACCGCGTCGTCATACGTCAGGGTGATGTATTCCATGTCCATCACCGGCGTGGAGAAGCGTTTGTTGACCAGCATATCGCCGATGTCATGCATGTCGGCAAACCGATTGACGTGCTGGTAGCCATCGATGCGCGCAAACGCTTGGCGCAACTCTTTCAGCGTATCCGGACCGAAGGTGCTGAACATCAGCAGGCCATCCGTGCGCAGAATGCGATGCATCTCGGCGAACGTATGTTCCAGATCGTTACACCACTGAAATGCAAGATTCGACCACACCATGCCGACACTCTCATTTTTAATCGGTAGCTGCTCAATATCGGCACACACATAATCCGCGCGTTGCTGCTGCAACGGTAGCACGCGTTGCCACCAAGCCGTATTGGGGCGCGCATGTGACAGCATCGTCCAGGCAATATCGAGCGCGATCAATTGACTTTTCGGATAGCGTTTGGCCAATTGCTGGCTGCCGTAGCCGGTGCCGCTGCCTGCGTCGAGAATGATATCGGGCCGGTATTTGATGTATTCCAGGCGTGACAGCATGCGGTGGCTGATCTCACGTTGCAGCACTGCCGCCTGATCGTAACTATGGGCGGCACGCCCGAATGCAGTGCGCAATTGTTTTTTATCAAGCGTGTATTCGGAATTCATTGAGGCAAGTCACAAATTGTTCAGGATAGGATAAAAACGGCGCGTGCCCACAGTGCGCAAACATCACTCGCCGGGATTGAGGTAATTGTTCGTGCATCCAATCGGCAGCAGCAGGATGGGTTATCACGTCATTCTCGCCATGCAATAATAAAACCGGTTGTTGGATTGCGGCGATCCGATCACGCAAATCGCTTTGCTGCAAGATCTTCAATCCTTTCTCCAATGCGACTGGATTTGGCTCGTCACGCTGAAAAAAATGCTTGTGCAATTGCGACAGAATCTTGCTCGCACCGCGATCACCACTCATTTGCAGGGTCAGAAACCGGTTAATGGTCGTCGCATAATTAAGTTTCAAATTCTCCAGGAAAAGCTGCAGCAATTTGCGCTCCATGCCTGATTCCCAATCCTCGTTTTTGGCAAAGCACGGGGTGGTGGAAATCAGAATCAGTTTCTGCACCTGTCGCGGTTCACGCAGCGCCAATTCCATCGCGATCTGCCCACCCAATGACCAACCGCCTAGCATGCAACGCTCGGGTAGAATTTCCGTAATAATTTCGACCCAATGTTCCAATGTGCCGGGCTCGGACATAGGACTCAGCCCATGCCCCGGCAAATCCACCAGATGCAAGCGGAACTGTTGTGCCAGCTGATCCTGAACCCCGCTCCAGATCCCGCTGTGCATGGCCCAACCGTGCAATAACACCAGATCGGGGCCATGCCCCAAGGATTCAATATGCAGCTGCGTCATGCCTGCAATGCGATTTCTTGCAATGCTTCCGCCAAGCACAGGACATCGTGCGGTTGATGCGCCGCGGACAATGAAATACGCAATCGCGCCGTATTCGGCGGAACCGTCGGCGGACGAATGGCTGGCACCAGAATCCCGCGTTCGCGCAAACGCTGACTGATGCACACCGCCACAGCGCTTTCCCCTATCAGCAAAGGCTGGATCGGGGTACTGGACGGCAATAACTTCCAAGGCAACGATTGCAATGCTTCCCTCAATCGCACGATATTTTGCGTTAACGCATCCCGCCGCCATTCATCCTGTTGAATTAATTTCAGACTGGTGATTAGCGCTTGAGCTAACAAAGGTGGGGTTGCCGTGGTGTAAATATAACTGCGTGCGGATTGAATCAGCGTTTCGATAACTTCCGCTTGCGCTGCGACAAAGGCTCCGAATACGCCAGCAGCCTTTCCCAAGGTCGCCATATAAATGATATTTGGCGAATGGATAGGGGTACAATCCGGTAAAAACAAGCTGCCACGTCCCTGCCTGCCCAACACACCAAAGCCATGCGCATCGTCCAATAACAACATGGCTTGATGTTTCTCGCATACTGCTAGCAGTTCAGAAATTGGTGCGATATCACCTTCCATGCTGAATACTGCGTCTGAGATCACCAATTTGCGTCGCGCGTTGCTCGAAGACAATTGCTGTTCCAGTCGCGCAAGATCGTCATGCGGATAGCGGATAAACTCAGCGCGTGATAACAACGCTGCGTCATTCAGCGAGGCATGGTTCAGTTTATCGGCGAAAATAGCATCCTCGCGACCAACTAATGCTGTGACAACACCGATATTAGCCATGTAACCGGTAGAAAACAGCAATGCCCGCGGAAATCCGGTAAATTCCGCCAGTGCTTCTTCTAGAACATGATGCGCGGAAGAATGGCCATTGATCAAATGAGATGCGCTTGCACCAACACCATAACGCCGTGCGCCTTTACTGGCTGATTCAATCAAATCCAGGTGATTGGCCAGCCCCAGGTAGTCGTTGCTGCAGAAAGCCAGATAATCACGCCCATCCATAGTGACATGGGTTGATTGCGGGCTTTCGAGAATTTTTCTCTGTCGCAACAAGCCTTGCTGTTCACGCTGGCGTAATTGCTCGGACAGGTCAGGAAACATCTATGACAGTGCGTGAAGTCCCAATTTTTCCATCAGCGCTCGATCGCGGTCAGTTTCGGGATTTCCCGTCGTCAACAACTTATCGCCATAGAAAATGGAATTTGCCCCCGCCAGGAAACATAATGACTGAATGGCTTCGGACATTTCCTGCCGTCCTGCGGATAAGCGCACCATTGCTTTCGGCATAGTAATCCGCGCAGCGGCGATAGTACGAACGAATTCAAGTGGATCTAACGCTGCGGTACCATACAGCGGTGTGCCTTCAACTTGCACCAAATGGTTGATCGGAACCGATTCGGGATAAGGATTCATATTCGCCAACTGAGCGATTAATCCGGCCCGTGAACGGCGCGTTTCCCCCATGCCGACGATACCGCCACAACATACATTGATTCCGGCCTCGCGCACTTGTTGCAATGTATCCAGACGATCCTGATACTGCCGCGTGGTAATGATTTCTTCATAATATTCAGGCGCTGTGTCAAGGTTGTGATTATAATAATCCAACCCTGCTTCTCCCAGTTGCTGAGCTTGTCCGGGCTTTAATAAACCCAGTGTGGCACAGGTTTCCAGACCCAGTGACTTGACCGCACGCACCATTTCAGTCATCTTTTCGATATCGCGCTGCTTCGGACCACGCCAGGCGGCACCCATACAGAACCGCGATGCCCCTTTGTCTTTTGCTGCTGTCGCAGCGGATACCACTTCATCCAGCGACAGCATGTCCTGATTTTCAACACCGGTATGATAGCGTGCCGCTTGCGGACAATAGCCGCAATCTTCCGGACAACCGCCTGTCTTCACGGAAATCAGCGTGGATAATTGCACGCCATTCGGATCATGGTACTGACGATGCACCGTCTGCGCACGAAAAATCAAATCGTTAAAAGGCGCATTCAACAACGACTCAACCTCGGTCACATTCCAAAACTCGGAATTCTGCGATTCCCCGGTAATATTGCCTGGATTGCCTTGCGTTACGTTATTTGTGATAAGTGAATTCAAATTCATGCCGATTAATCTACCTTCTTTTTAAGTAAACACGATCTTCTACCATCAATACTTTGGATGATCAAGGATTCAAGTGGCCCTGTCAATTTTTCCGTTACCCTTTGTTCATAACAGATCGACGCTATCCTCATCATGACTCAAATAAATTGTGTGCTATGCGGCGCAACGACAAATCAGGATTTCTGCGAATCCTGCATGCTCGACTTGCCGCAACTGCCAGAAAATCATTGTCCTATTTGCCTGTGGCCAGTCCCAACCTCGGAAATATGTGGCACCTGTCTGAATAACCCCCCTGCATTCACACGCACCATCGCGGCCCTGCGTTACACATTTCCTATCGATGCGTTGATTCATGCATTAAAATATCGAACTAATCTTTTCTTGGCGTCGATTCTGGCAAATCTGCTCATAAAAAAATTAAAGACCACCGATATACTGCCGGATGTCATTATCCCGATGCCTTTGCATCCTCTCCGATTACGTGAACGCGGATTTAATCAGGCGATGGAAATCAGTCGTTATGTTTCAAAGTCCCTGGGCATTATTGTATTACCCGATAGCTGTACTCGCATCAAGCATACACTTCCGCAAACCGGATTACCCTGGAAAGACAGACAGAAAAATATTCGCAGCGCTTTTGATTGTACAATAGATCTTTCCGGCAAGCATGTTGCGCTGGTTGATGATGTTATGACAACGGGCGCTACATTGAATGAGTTGGCAAAAACACTACGTAAACGCGGTGTAATTGAAGTCAGCAACTGGATAATAGCCCGGGCTTTGTCCGAAAAAAATCAAATAGGTCCGCATTCATTATAACAGGCCAATAATCGCCTCCGTATGTACAACATTATCCTCTACCAACCTGAGATTCCACCCAATACAGGTAACATTATCCGTCTCTGCGCCAATACCGGCATGCAATTACATCTTGTCAAACCTTTAGGATTTCCACTCCAAGATAAGCAATTATTACGCGCAGGCCTGGATTATCATGAATTTGCTCAAATAAAAGTACATGATAGTTGGGCAGATTGTTGCCACAGCCTGCGGGATCATCGAATGTTTGCAATCACCACACGAGGGAAACAGGGCTATGACAAAGTAACCTACACCGCAGGAGATACTTTTCTGTTTGGCACAGAAACCCGAGGATTGCCCTCGCATATTATAGATACCTTCCCGGAACAGCAGCGCATTCGGGTACCAATGATGGCCAATAGTCGCAGTCTTAATTTATCCAATACTGTCGCCATCATCGCTTATGAAGCATGGCGACAGTCTGGTTTTTCCATGGGAATCTGAGCAACTCTATTGCAGATTCAAACTGTCATTTAAAATGCGGGGGGTCACAAAAATCAATAGTTCGCGTTTATTGTCGACTCTGGTTGTATTGCGAAAAACGTGACCGAGTACCGGAATATCACCCAGCATTGGTACTTTATTGACCACTCGATTCTCAGTTCGGTCAAAAATGCCACCAATCACCACGGTTCCGCCATTTTCCACCAATACTTTAGTGGTTACTTGCTTGGTATTAATCGCCGGCGGTAGAAATTGGTTAATAATCGCACCAATTCTGTCCTGATTGACATTCAATTCCATATCAATCTGACCATTATAGGTAATCAATGGTTTTACCCTTAATCGAAGTGTCGCATCCATAAAGCGAATACTCGTCGCTCCACTGCTCGTAGCTTGTTGGAAGGGAATCCGATCACCTTGTTCAATAATCGCTTCGACGCCATGGGCCGTAACTACACGCGGACTGGCTATCACTCTCCCTTTCTGATCCGTTTCCAATGCCGACAATTCAAGATTAATTAATCGGTTATTATTAATTTTCATTAAACTCAAACCCAGTGCCGCCGGTCCCCCCAATAAACCAGTAGCCGCGGCCGCGGGTAAATTCACATTCAGGTTGTTGGCCCCGCTTACCCCGCCTCCGGCAGCAAGAGCGCTTGAACCTGTTACATTACCCGAAACCCCCAAAGTTTGATCACCCAGACCACTTGCATTCTGTATACCAAAACGCGCGCCCAGATTGCGGCTAAAATTATCTGTCGCTTCGACAATACGCGCTTCAATCATGACTTGTCTTTCAAACACATCCAGCTTCTGTATGCGCTTCCTAACTTCATCTATTCGGGCAGGAATGTCGGTAACTGTCACTGTATTGCTAATCTCATCCATATTGATCGTACCTCGTCTGCTCAGCATGCCTTCAAACGAAATTGAATTAACTCTACGATGATTCAGATGATAAGTTTCTGAGCGCAACGGTTCCATATCGGCTATTTGCATTTGTGCTTCCACATCGAGCAATTCTCTGTCTGCCATCTCTTTTCGCGGCGCCACAAAAATAACGTTACCCACTTTACGCTTGTCCAATCCATGCGCCTGCAACACAATATCAAGCGCCTGGTCCCAAGGCACATCCTTTAATCTTAAGGTTAGATTTCCTCCCACCGAATCACTGGCGATAATATTCAAATTGGTGAAGTCAGCAATTACTTGCAACACCGCCCTAACCTCCACATCTTGGAAATTGAGCGACAATCTTTCACCGGTATACCCACCATTAGCACGTCTTTTTTTCGCTTGTTCCTCTTCATCTTCGGTCAGCGCCCGTATTTCAAGAATAAATCTTGTGCCTGATTGACGTGCGGAATGCTCCCAACGTCCACCGGATTTAACATGCATGCGGACATTATTTCCCTTCTTGGATGTTTCAATGATCTGCACAGGCGTAGCAAAATCCATCACGTCAAAGCGCCTTCTGAGACTACCTGGCAGTAACGTATCGACAAACTCGACAAAAACATCATCGCCTTGTTGCTTCACATCAACACTTGCGCCGGCTTTTGTCATATCAACCTCAATGCGGCCCTCACCATTCGCACCGCGGCGAAAATCGATATCCTGTAGCCTATTCATATGGGTGTTAGAAGTTTCCTCAGCGAATCGCACAACAGTAGTAGATGTTCGATTTTCCGGAACAGTGAGCAGTTTGATTAACAGTATATTTTCCTGTGCTATGATTTCATGTCGCATTAACCTAGCCAGGTTTAGTACCAACCGTGTTCTATCACCTACTTGAACGACATTTATGCTGCGCAAATCCCCTTCAGCAGCTTCCTGTTCATTCTTTCCTAATCCGTTGGAAACCTGATAAAAGTCAAAATAAATACGATTTGGATTGTCCAGAGCCACCCCTGTCGGAAGTGCCTGGAGCGGATAATCGAGAGTAATCTTTGCAATTACCTCGCTATTTTGGAAGGTAGAAATATCGATTGAACGGATACTATTATGAAGTGCCTCTGCTATTACCGTTTGCGGAGAAAAAATTACCACTGAGAAACAAATTAATATTGCAGCAAATACCATATTAAGGCCATACCCTTTCATAGCTATTGTTAGCTTAATGGTTGTTACGTTGCTAATTTTTCAGCGTAAGTACACTCGTCCTTTCAATCCATTCATTCACCCCATCTTGTACGATTTCTGATAGTTTAATTTCCGATTCCGAAATATGGTTAATTTTCCCGAAATTCGAACCTAAATAATTACCAACCTTTACACGGTATAGTGCTCCATCCGGTGATTTTATTACAGCAAATATCATATCTTTCTGTTGTAATGAGCCAACCATAGATAAATTCTCCAGCGGATAGGATTCCAGAAACTCCTTACGCCGATTCAAATCAGGTTGAATTTCACTTGTAAGCGCCTGTACCTGATTATTTTTGCGTGGCACAAAAGGGCTAGGTATATCAAATGCCTGATAAGTAAAAGATTTATATGGAATAACTTCAGGCAATGGATCGATCTTACCTTGCAAGCCCTCCCCCGAGCTATGTACAAACGCTTCCAGATCGCTGTAATCATTCTGACTGCACCCAGTTATCATGCTCAACCAAATTATAGATAATACTAGCAGATATATGTTTTTAATCATAATTTATTTGCTTCCCGTCTGCTTTAATATTTCTTCCTCGTCCAGATAACGAAATGTCTTTGCAACCGCATCCAATACCAGCTTCCCATCATTCGCAGGCAAAATGCTAACGTCATTTAGCGTGACAATTCGTGACAATTGCGCAACATCACTGGCAAATGCACCAATATCATGATAACTGCCGGTCACTCGGATTGACACTGGCAACTCGGCATAAAATGCATGAATCGTTTCCTGCGCATCGGGCTTAAATAATTCAAACTGCAAGCCACGACCTAAGCCAGCTTGATTAATATCCACCAATAGCGCTTCCATTTCCGATTTATCAGGAAGCTGTTTTAACAACGCACTAAGAGATTGCTCAATTTCTTTCAACTGCAAACGCAAAGCAGATAGATTGACAGCACTATTTTTCTTAACCAGGTAAGTGTTTTTTAGCGTTTCTTCTTCAGCATGTATATTTCTCAGCGTTTCGATCTGATCTTGCCAAACCAGAAAATGCCCTGCCACGATGATCGCAACAAATAATATTACCAATGCGGCAATCTTAAATACCGCCGGCCAATTCCCAGCTTGATTAATATCTAGCTGACGCAATTCTATGAGTAAATTATTCATCTCAGCTTGTATGTATTCTATCCGGCGGCATTAAAAGAAGAATTTTGCACATCATTGACTGATGCTTGCTTGAGTTTTATTTTCATATTGAATTCATTTTGACGCACATTATTGATCGTCATTGCTTTGATTTCTATCAATAATGGCGACTCAAGCCATGGTGAAGATTCAAGATTGCGCATCAGTGTCGATACCCATGCATTGGATTGCGCATATCCAACTAAAGTAATGTTATGCCCCTCTTGTTTGATACTTTGCAGATATACGCCATCGGGAAGCAGCCGTAC
Source organism: Nitrosomonas ureae (assembly GCF_001455205.1). Classification (NCBI taxonomy): domain Bacteria; kingdom Pseudomonadati; phylum Pseudomonadota; class Betaproteobacteria; order Nitrosomonadales; family Nitrosomonadaceae; genus Nitrosomonas; species Nitrosomonas ureae. The sequence continues at coordinate 1,911,449 of NZ_CP013341.1, read as the reverse complement.
CAATTGATCCAGTAAATAAACAACCTCGGATCGACTGTTTTGCAAGGTCTCCACGATTTGTTTACGTGTTAGCAGCTCTTGTGTCTGATTCTTAATTTCTCGGATCTCTGCAATCTCTTTATCCAAAATCGCAACCTGCTCATTTAAGTATTGATTACGGCTATTCTGAAATTCTATTTTTTCAGCAATCATGTCATGAACACCCCAAACTACAAGCAAACCTAAAAATCCGACCATTCCGGCCAGCACTGCGATTTGCTGCTGTCTTGCTTTACGTTTAAGTTCACGATGAGGCAGTAAGTTAATACGAATCATGATGGATCAAAATTTCTTAAAGCCAGACCGCAAGCAATCAAAAGGGAAGGTGCATCGAGGTTCAATTGCCGTGGGATAATACGACTCGACAATTCCATAGTTGCAAAAGGATTCAGAATCAGAGTGCTGACTTGCGTCCGTGCTGCAATAATCGCATCCAGTCCGGGAATGACTGCACTTCCCCCCGCTATGAAAATATAGTTCACTTCAGTATATTGCGTGGAGGTATAAAAAAACTGAATGGCGCGCATCACTTCGATGGCCAATGTCTCGCAGAATGGTTGCAAAACATCCACTTGATAGTTCTTAGGCAACTCTCCGCTACGCTTGGCTGCTTCAGATTCTTCCAGAGAGAGGTTAAATTGATTATGTATTTCTTGTGTTAGTTGATTGCCACCAAAGGATTGATCCCGGGAATATATTGATTCCCCATTGAGCAGCACATTAACTTTCATGACCGTTGCACCGATATCAACCAATGCGATTATCTGGTCTTTCCCCCCTCCTGGCAATTGATTCAGCGTTAACTCAAACGCTGCTTGCGCCGCATATGGTTCCACATCCATGACCGTGGCCTTTAAACCGGCAGATAGCGCTGCTGCCACACGATCTTCGACTTTCTCCTTACGTGATGCTGCAATTAGAACTTCAACTTCCTCTGAACTATCGGAAATTGATCTGGTGATTTGAAAATCCAGATCAACCTCATCTAATGGAAATGGAATATATTGGCTGGCCTCATTTTCCACTTGAAAAATTAAATCATCTTCCCGCTGCCCCGCCGGAACAATTATTTTTTTTGTAATTACATCTGTTGTAGGCAACGCCAATGCTACATTTTTATAGCGAGTTCCCATCCGCTTCCAGCCACGTAGTATGCCTTCACTCACTGCTTCCATATTGGCAATTCCACCATCCAGCATTGCATCTACCGGCAAAGACTCTATAACATAGCGATCTATCCGATAAGTTTGGCTTCCTTTACCAGTTAGTGATAACTCAACCATTTTTATCGATGAGGAGCTGATGTCCACACCGATCAATGGCGAAGACTTCATTTTTAAGAAGCCCAGATCAATAGTAAAATTTTCCTTGAACATTGTTTGATTAGCGGCGATACTCGCAAATTAAAAGTTGCCCTATCAGAGCCAGAATATGTAAAATCTTTATTGTCCTCATAAATTCGATGAAACTATTCACCAGATTGAAAAAACTGGCATTGATTCTGACAGAATCTGTAAAATCCTATTCAAAGAAAAGCGCTGGTTATACCCCCCCTTTCACTGGGTAAATCGACAATACCATTATATGATAAGCCCCTATCTATTTTCATGTTAGCTCGTTGGTTATATTATTTTTTCCTTGCATTCTCGGCACTAGGCCTGATTGGAATCCTATTAGCAGGCTTTGCTGCATTGGTTATCTATTCAAACTTACCATCGCTGGAAACGTTAACGGATTACCGTCCTAAAATTCCCTTACGGATATACAGTGATGAAGGTCTATTAATCGGAGAATTTGGTGCAGAGCGTAGAAACGTTGTAACCATTTCTCAAGTTCCAGAAAATCTAAAACAATCAATTCTGGCAGCAGAGGATGATCGTTTTTATGAACACGGTGGTGTCGACTATCTTGGCGTTCTACGAGCAGCCTATTCAAATTTTTCTGCAGGGAGTGTACGACAAGGTGCCAGCACGATAACAATGCAAGTGGCACGCAATTTTTTTCTGACAAGAGAAAAGACTTTTACCAGAAAGCTTAGTGAAACACTATTGGCTTTTAAGATTGAGCATAATCTTACTAAAGATAAAATTTTGGAGCTTTACATCAACCAAATCTATCTAGGACAGCGTAGCTATGGCTTTGCAGCTGCAGCGCAAACATATTTCGGAAAATCTTTACAGGAAATTAATATTGGAGAAGCCGCCATGCTGGCAGGTCTTCCTAAAGCACCCTCCAGTTATAATCCTATCAGTAATCCTAAGCGAGCTAAAAGTCGGCAACTTTACGTCTTAGGAAGATTATATAAACTTAATTACATTTCTAGTAAAGAACTAAGCGAATTAGAAAAACAATCCGTTGCAGTAAAAAAACGTTCAACAACCTCCGCAATGCCGGCAGAATATGTTGCCGAGATGGTTCGCCAAGTCATCTATGATCGATACCAGGAAGATGCATATAATAAAGGCATAAAGGTCTACACAACAATCCGTCAACTTGATCAAGAATCTGCTTATCAGGCTCTACGAAAAAATGTAATCGAATACGACCGGCGTTGGGGTTATCGAGGTCCTGAAGGATTTATTGATTTACTGAAGAATGGAACTAACCAAGAAAAGACACTGAATGATGCGTTGGATGAAATTAACGACAGTGACGATATTTATGCAGCAGTTGTATTGACTGCAAAACCAAATAAAGTACAAGCCTATCGTAGAGGAGGAGAAATCATCGAAATCACTGGTGATGGGCTTAATTTTGTACAAAAATTCCTTACTGAGAAAAAAGAGCCTGGGAAAAAATATATCATTCCTGGTGCATTGATCCGTATTCAGAAAAATCCTAACAATGTATGGCGTATTGTTCAACTGCCTGAAGTTGAATCAGCATTGGTTTCAATTGATTCCAACGATGGCGCAATACGTGCTTTGGTCGGTGGCTTTGATTTTTATAAGAATCAATTTAATCACGTCACTCAAGCATGGCGACAGCCTGGATCCAGCTTCAAGCCTTTCATTTACTCCGCGGCCTTGGAAAAAGACTTCACTCCGGCGACGATCATCAATGATGCACCACTCTCATTCAGTGCCACTCAGACTGGAAGCCAGTTATGGGAACCGAAAAATTTCGATGGTAAATTTGAGGGGCCCATACGTATGCGAACCGCCTTGACTAAATCAAAAAATCTTGCATCTATCCGAATATTACAAGCTATTGGCATACGCTACGCACAAGACTATATAACTCGATTTGGTTTTGATGCGGAACGCCACCCTCCTTATTTACCAATGGCGCTTGGAGCAGGTTCAGTCACACCGATGCAGATGGCCGTGGGTTATGCGGTATTTGCGAATGGCGGATTCCGTGTTGCTCCATACTTTATAAAAAGTATTGAAGATGAAAAAGGTAACGTCATTGAACAGTTTCATCCCATATCAGTATCAAGTGGCGCCAAACGAGTCATTGATCCACGTAATGCATTTATTATGACAAGTATGATGCAAGACGTGATTAACCGTGGCACAGCTGTTAAAGCTAAACAGTTGGGACGTAGCGACCTCGCAGGAAAAACGGGCACTACCAGTAATTTTATAGATGCTTGGTTTTGCGGTTATCAGAAAGATTTAGTTACTATCGCATGGATAGGATATGACGAACCCAAACCGTTAGGCAGCAATGAAACTGGCGGACGTGTTGCATTACCTCTCTGGATGGATTATATGGATCCAGTTTTAAAGGGCATTCCAATAACTGCGAATTCGCTACCTAATGGAGTTAAAGCAGCAAAAATAAACTCAGCCACAGGACTTAGAGATGAGTATGGAGACATTACAGAATATTTCTTTAGTGAATTGCTTCCTCCTATGATCGATAACTCTATTGAGTTTGCACCCAAAGTAACAAGAGATGTCAAAGATCAATTATTCTAAATTTCTAAGCCATTCAGCCGCTTCGACAGCATAATAAGTTAGAATTCCGTCCGCCCCCGCGCGCTTAAAAGCAAGCAATGACTCCAATACACAAGATTCTTCATTTAACCAACCGTTGATCACAGAGGCTTTGAGCATTGCATACTCACCACTAACTTGATAAACAAATGTTGGTGCTCCAAACTGATCTTTGACACGGCGAATGATATCTAAATAAGGCATACCCGGTTTAATCATTACCATATCAGCTCCTTCATCCAAATCTAATCCAACCTCCCATAACGCTTCATCGGAATTCGCAGGATCCATTTGATAAGTATATTTGTTACCAGTACCTAGATTCTTGGAGGATCCCACAGCATCGCGAAATGGACCATAAAAACTCGAAGCGTACTTAGCAGAATAGGCTAGAATGCGCGTATGAATAAGTTTATGATTGTCTAAACTATTTCTAATTGCGGAAATACGCCCATCCATCATGTCCGAGGGTGCGACGATATCTGCACCTGCCTGAGCATGGACCAATGCTTGCTGACAAAGAACCTGTACTGTTTCATCATTCATCACATAACCAGACTGATCGATCAAACCATCTTGACCGTGAATTGTATATGGATCCAAAGCAATATCGGTAATTATTCCCAACTCAGGAAAGCTAGTCTTTAGCTGTTTTATTGTTCGCGGCACAAGTCCGTCAGGATTATATGCCTCGCTAGCAGTTAGATTTTTCTGCTCAATATCTATAACTGGAAAAATAGCAAGAGCTGGAATACCAAGGCGCATACATCTCTCTGCCTGAACCATTAAAATATCAACACTCTGTCTCACTACCCCAGGCATTGATTCGATATTTTCACTACGTTTCTTTCCATCTAAAACAAAAACCGGATAAATAAAATCATTTGGCAGAAGATGGGCTTCTCGCATCAAATTACGAGAGAACTTATCGTGTCGCATTCGACGCATTCTTCTTTGAGGAAAATGACTATAGGGGAACATAATAGCAAATGTGATAAATTAAAAAGTCATCTGGGAACTGACTCGTAGATTGAGTGTCTCACAAGTGGACAATCTTGATCGTCCCCCTGTCTTTCCTCCCTGAGGCAGGGAAAGTGATATTAAGGCGGTTCCCCCGGTTTTACTCCCCTTTAACCGGGGTTTTTTATATCGACTCTGATAATTGTATCTAATTATCATATAGCATATTAATTTATGCGCAGCCATTCAGTTATAACAGTCATTGCATCATCAACACCAATATTTGTTATACTTGAAAATAGTTGCACACTACATTGCGGATAAAATTCCTTTAGAAATAGAGCTACTTTCTGTAAAGTAATATTTGCTCGCATTTTACTCAGTTTGTCAGCTTTGGTTAATAAAATATGAATTACTTTTCCTGTAGATGAGAACCAGTCAAGCATTTGAATATCATGAGGTTTCAGAGGATGACGAATATCCATTACTAATATCAACCCCCTTAGTGAGGTACGAGTTTGCAAATAGTTGCTTAATAAGCTTTTCCAGTGTTGCCGCACATGCTCTGGAACTTTAGCGTAACCATATCCAGGTAAGTCAACGAGAAATTGATTTGATGCTAATTGAAAAAAATTGATTAGTTGTGTGCGTCCTGGTGTCTTACTAACAAAAGCCAAGTGATTTCTATTAGTTAGTGTATTGATAACGCTTGATTTCCCGGCATTTGATCGTCCAGAAAACGCGATTTCAATGCCGGAATGCTTTGGTAAATCCCATCTCTCATGGGCAGAAGTATAAAAAGTCGCATTCAATAAGTGAGGCATATTTATAGCAAGAAATTAGATTCTGAATTTTTTAACGCGTCATTAGCAACTATTATCAAACCTTCTAACACTAAATTATTAATAACTTTAATTGGAAGTTTAAAAAAAGGGATTAATAATGAAGCATTTCCGCCACTTATGATACAATTGGCAGAAACAAGATTTGCATTTGATAACAAAAGATTGTACATCCGATCAATAGCGCCTAGTATGCAATGCAATATTCCGGTTTGTATCGCATTATCGGTATTGACAGGAAAATCTTCGTAGCTACCCAATTCAATACTAGCAAGGTGAGTGCCAGCCAGAAGACTTTTAGTCATTAAATGAAATCCAGGCAGTATAACCCCACCAAGAAATTTTCCAGATTTCGAAAGAACATCAATTGTCACTGCAGTCCCAGTGCTAATAACTAGGCAGGGCTTCTTCTCAATTTCCCAAGCAGCAATTAAAGCTGCCCAACGATCACTTCCTAACTGACTTGGATTAGTATAACCGTTAATCACACTACATCTAAACCTACTAGCACATAACCATTGTGGTTTCGTGGACCAGTGAGAAACTAAGTTATTTATTTGATTTTTAGTTTCATCACGAGCAACATGAGAAATAATAACGAAAGTCGGCTGCGAGAGTTTTATGAATTCGTTTTCCAGAATAGAAACATTCTTGTAAAATACATTACCTTGTTTTAGCCATTGATTATCACTATACAATCCCCATTTTATATTCGAATTTCCAGAATCAATGGCAAGTATAGAGGACATGAATTCTTAGTGAATCCTAGATCGGATCGCAATGTTACCTATATTAAATGATTTCTTTCCTTCAAGGGTTAACAAGCAGATGGCACCATCATCTGTTACTCCGTCAACTATACCTGTTATTGCTAAGCCATTTGGAAAGATCAAATCAACTTCACATCCTTCGTAAGAATGATAACTAATCCATTCTTTTTTAAAAGAAGAGAAACCATAGTATGCGAACTCGTCAAGAACATTATATAGTTCTGATAATAGCCTGCCTAATACCTGGTTTCGATTTATTAAATCACCAGTTACACTTGATAAATCAGTAGCTCTCTGATTTATCAAAGGTATGATTGATTTAGAAAGATTAAAATTTATTCCGATGCCTATTATCGCGTATGATGGCCCACACACTTCACCGCGAATTTCTATTAAAATTCCAGCTAATTTATGAAAATTGCACAGAATATCATTTGGCCATTTTATGTTGATATTTTGAATAGCATAAGATCTTAAAACTCTTAAAATTGCAATACCGACGACTAAACTCAAACCTGATAAATTAGATACTCCTTTTTCAAAACGCCAACATATTGAGAACAACAGTCCGTTACCAAAACCGCATCGCCAAACACGCCCTTCCCGGCCTCTTCCATTGGTTTGAAATTCTGCAACAGCGACCGAAGTTGAATCTTTAATTAATGCATTTCTTTTTAATTGACTAAGAAGGTAATTATTGGTTGAAACGATAATATCGAACAATCTTAACTCAAGCTTTTCTGACTCAATTGATATATACCGCGTAATTAGCTCAGCATCTAACCATACTATCGGCTTATTTAATCGTATTCCATACCCATCAATATTTACTACATCAACATTATATTTCTGTAATTGAATTACTAGGAAATATATTGAGGCTAACGAGCATCCAAAATATTTTGCTAAAGAATTTACTGAATGATACATCCCATCATTCAGTAGTATCAACAATCGTAATGCTCTTAAATTTACATACATGTGTATACGAAATTTATAGAGTCCAAGCTGTTGAATAGATTTTTTTACAATTTATGTTAATTTATTAATTATCATCAATATTAATTGATTTAGATTCAGCATTAAATATTGGTCTATCAACTAGCTCTACCAAAGCCATTGGAGCATTATCTCCTTTTCTATAACCAAACTTAAGAATACGAACATATCCTCCAAGGCGAGTAACATAACGTGGTCCCAATTCAGAAAATAATTTTGTCACACTATCGCGGTCACGAAGTCTATTAAAAGCTAATCTTCTATTTGCAAGTGAAGGTTCTTTTCCTAAAGTAATCATAGGTTCAACATATCTTCTTAGTTCTTTAGCCTTTGGTAATGTTGTTTTAATAATCTCATGACGTAGCAACGAATTGCTCATGTTCTGAAACATGGCCTTTCTATGACTACTCGTTCGGTTCAATTTTCTGAAGGCATTACTGTGTCGCATGATTATTTTCCTTTGAAACACTATCAAGATTAGCTGGTGGCCAATTATCTAATTTCATTCCTAATGTAAGTTCTCTTGATGCTAAAACTTCTTTAATTTCATTCAGTGATTTTCTTCCTAAATTTGGCGTTCTCAGCAATTCAGCTTCAGTTCTCTGAATTAAATCGCCTATATAGTATATATTTTCAACTTTTAAACAATTGGCTGATCTTACTGTTAGCTCTAGATCATCAACTGGCCGGAGTAGTATAGGATCTATCTGCGGGGCTTGTGGTTTTTCTTTTGGTATAGGGGTACTTTCAAGATCAGCAAAAACAGATAATTGCTGAACTAAAACTCGAGCAGCAAAACGGATTGCTTCCTCGGGCTCAACCGCACCATTTGTTTCAATATCTACAATCAGCTTATCTAAATCAGTCCGTTGTTCTACACGAGCACTCTCAACCGAATAACTTACACGTTTAATTGGGCTAAAAGAAGCATCTAACAATATAGTCCCTATACTATTTTTTTCATTAATACCAGTTTTTCTAATATTAGCAGGAGCATAACCTCTCCCTTTTTCCACTTTAAGCTGCACATCAATTTTTCCTTCTGATGTGAGATGTGCAATCACATGCTCTGGATTAATTATTTCTACATCATGGCTAAGTTCAATATCTGCAGCAGTAACAATTCCTTTACCGGATTTCTTTAATGAAAGTATTACTTCATCATTATTATATAGTTTTAAGACGATACCCTTTATATTCATTAGTATATCAACAACATCTTCTTGCACACCATCCAGTGCTGAATATTCATGTAACACACCAGCAATTTTAATTTCTGTAGGAGCATATCCTGTCATAGAAGACAATAGTATTCGGCGCAGAGCATTTCCTAATGTATGCCCATAACCTCGCTCAAAGGGCTCCATGACAACTTTTGCATGAAGAGGTGATATATTTTGAACATCAATAATTCTTGGCGTTAGCAAATCTGTGCCGTGCATAGTAATAAATGTGCCTTAAGATAAAGAAAATCAACAATATTATTGATCACTTAGAATACAATTCGACAACCAAAGACTCATTAATCGTCGCAGGTAAATCAGATCGCTCAGGTTTTGTCTTAAAAATACCTTTCATTGCCTTGGTATCAACTTCAATCCAAGTTGGAAAATTACGATTATTTGCTATTTCGAGCGCATTCTTGATTCTCAATTGCCCCTTTGCCTTTTCAGCAACTTCGACCGTATCTCCACCTTTAACCATATATGAAGGAATATTGACACGACTACCATTTACTAAAATACCATTATGCCTAACAATCTGCCTCGCTTCAGATCGAGATGATCCGAACCCCATATGAAAAGCAACGTTATCCAAACGACTCTCAAGCGATTGAAGAAGATTATCGCCAGTTATACCGCGTTGCTTATCGGCAATTTTATAAATATTGCGAAATTGTTTTTCTAAGATTCCATATATTCTTCTTATTTTCTGTTTTTCCCGCAACTGACCGCCATAGTCCGAGATTCTTCCTTTCTTCTGACCATGCTGTCCTGGCGGATAATTTCTCCGCTCTATCGCACATTTATCAGTAAAGCATTTTTCACCTTTTAAAAAAAGTTTTTCGCCTTCTCGTCTACATTGTTTACATTTTGGTTCAAGGTTTTTTGCCAAAGTTTAATCTCCTCAAATTCTCCGTTTTTTTGGAGGGCGACATCCATTATGCGGTACTGGTGTTACATCTGAAATACTAGTTATTTTAAAGCCAGCAGAATTCAATGCTCTTACAGCGGAATCTCTTCCCGGTCCAGGGCCTTTAATTCTAACTTCTAAATTTTTTACACCACAATCGATTGCGATCTTACTTGCATTCTCGGCTGCAATTTGTGCTGCAAAAGGTGTACTTTTACGAGATCCCTTAAACCCCGCACCCCCCGAAGTCGCCCACGATAGAGCATTACCTTGTCGGTCTGTAATTGTAACAATTGTATTGTTAAACGAAGCATGTATATGAGCTATTCCTTCTGATACATTCTTTTTTATTTTTTTTCGTACTCTAGAAGTTATTTTAACCATTTATTTTCCTTTTATACAACTATATAAACAATCATATTATCTTGCACGTATCGCTTTACGCGGCCCTTTTCGCGTTCTTGCATTTGTACGTGTTCGTTGCCCCCTAACAGGGAGGCCCCGTCGATGACGCAAGCCTCGGTAACAGCCAAGATCCATAAGTCTTTTTATATTCATTGATATCTCTCGGCGTAAATCTCCTTCAATAGTCAGCTTCGAAACTTGATCACGTATCAATTCTATCTGATCTTCAGATAAATCTTTAAGCTTTATATCAATATCAATATCAATAGCTTTACATATATCTATTGAGCTTGTTCGACCGATTCCATAAATAGAAGTTAATGCTATACCAATATGTTTATGATTGGGAATATTTACACCAGCGATACGCGCCATTCAATTTCCTTGTTTCTTGTGTATAAAAAAAGATAAGTAATAAATAATTATCCTTGTCGCTGCTTATGTCTTCGATCCTCACATATTACTCGAAGTATTCTATTTCGACGTATGATCTTACATTTTCTACAAAATTTTTTTACAGAAGCATTTACTTTCATAGTATTTATTCCACAAAGGGTTTAAAATTATTATTTAGCTCTAAATGTAATTCTAGCTCTAGTAAGATCATATGGAGTTAAATCGACTGTAACTTTATCGCCAGGTAAAATCCTTATATAATGCATCCGCATCTTCCCTGAGATATGGCCAAGAACGATATGTCCATTTTCTAATTTTACTCTAAACGTCGCATTAGGAAGAGTTTCGAGTATCTCACCTTGCATTTGTATTGTTTCTTCTTTAGCCATCAATTATTATTATATCCCGCTATTTAACATTTAGTTTTCCACTATTAGTTTTAAGATTGGTTTTCTTTAATAAGCTATCATACTGCGAAGACATCACATGCGATTGTACTTGTGACATAAAATCCATCGTAACAATCACAATAATTAGAAGCGATGTGCCACCAAAATAAAATGGCACATTCCATTTCAGAATTAGAAATTCTGGCAACAAACACACGAGTGTTACATATATTGAACCAGCTAAAGTTAAGCGAAGCATTATTTTCTCAATATATCGCGTAGTTTGCTCTCCAGGCCTAATACCAGGTATAAAAGCTCCACTTTTTTTAAGATTATCTGCAGTTTCCTTTGGATTAAAAACGAGTGCTGTATAAAAAAAACAAAAGAAAACAATCATTATAGCGTATAACATTACATAAATTGGCTGCCCAGGAGCTAATGCGGCACTTATATCTTTTAATATTATCATTGAGTCATTATTAGCAAACCATCCAGCCAAGGTTGCTGGAAATAAAATAATGCTGGATGCGAATATGGGTGGTATCACACCGGCCATATTTATTTTTAAAGGCAAATGAGAGCTTTGTCCCCCATATATTTTTTGACCGATCTGGCGTTTCGCATAATTTACCAAAATACGCCTCTGTCCTTTTTCAACAAATACGACAAACCATGTAACCAAAGCAGCAGCTATAAAAATCCCCAGCGCAATGATAAAATGCATTGAACCAGTACTAACTAAATCTAAGGTACCTCCTATCGCACTTGGAAGTCCTGCCGCTATCCCAGCAAAAATTATCAAAGAAATTCCATTACCAATACCTCGCTCGGTAATTTGCTCCCCCAACCACATCAAAAAAATTGTTCCCGTCACCAACGTAATTACCGTTGTTAAGGTAAACATCCCACCTGGATCAATTACTAATCCATTTTGTGATTGAAGCGCAATAGATATTCCATAGCTTTGTACTAACGCTAGAGCAAGCGTGCCATATCTTGTATATTGCGTAATTTTTCTTCTGCCATTCTCTCCTTCTTTTTTTAGCGCCTCTAAATAAGGCACAGCAACAGTTCCAAGTTGCATAATGATAGAAGCAGAAATGTAAGGCATGATACCTAATGCAAATATAGAAAAACGCGAAAGGGCTCCCCCTGAAAACATATTAAACATACCCAAGACGCCACTTTCCTGCGATTCAAACAAATCCTTTAACACAATTGAATCAATACCAGGTACCGGAACGTGCGCACCAATTCTATATACGATTAACGCCAATAACAAAAACCATAAACGTCGCTTTAAATCATAAAATTTATCGACAGGCTTATTTGCTGCAACTTTTATAGCCACTTTTATCCCTTATGCTTCTATAATATTTTTCCACCCGAAGCTTCTATCATTACTTTTGCTCCTTTACTAACATAAAAACCCTGTAATGAAATTTCTTTATCAATCTGATCTGCACCATAAATTTTAACTTTTTTCACTTTATCTGAAATAATATTAAATTTTTTTAATAAATCGATGCTAATCACTTCATCAGGAATTAATTTTATGTCTCTCAATCGCAAACTATGATAATCAGTTTTTTTTAAAACGGAAAAACCTCTTTTAGGCAAGCGCCTTTGTATTGGCATCTGCCCTCCTTCAAATCCTACTTTATGAAAGCCTCCCGAGCGCGATTTTTGTCCTTTATGACCACGACCACAAGTTTTTCCCAAACCTGATCCCATTCCCCGACCCACTCGCACTTTATTTTTAACAGAACCTATACCAGGTTTAATTTTATTTAGGAACATATTAGCTAAATTTTATTAAGTATCGAACTTTATCTATCATCCCAAGAACTTCTGGGGTCTTAACAAGTATTGAACAACTATTTATCTTTTTTAATCCCAATCCTCTGATGGTTGCTCTATGAGATTTATTTACACCAATCAGACTTTTAAATAAAAAAATTTTTATTGTGCCTGGAGTTATATCAGTAGTCATTGTTTTTATCCAAGAATTTCTTTAACTGTCTTTCCACGCTTAGCTGCTATGGCTGCTGGCGTATTCATCATATTCAATCCTTTGAGCGTTGCTCGCACCACATTATACGGATTTGTAGAACCAATACATTTAGCAAGTATATCCGTCATGCCCACAACTTCGAAAATTGCTCGCATAGGACCTCCAGCAATAATCCCTGTCCCCTCAGGAGCAGGCTGCATGTATATCTTTGCAGCTCCGTGAGAAGCTGTTATTGGATGATATATTGTGCCATTCTTTAGTTTAACTTTTATCATTTTTCTACGAGCTTCATCCATTGCTTTTTGAACAGCAACTGGCACTTCACGGGATTTTCCCTTGCCCATACCAACACTTCCATCACCATCACCAACAACTGTAAGCGCCGCAAAACCTAATATACGCCCACCTTTAACAACTTTAGTAACTCTATTGATAGCAACCATTTTCTCACGCAAGTCATCACTTCCTTCATCACTTCCTAAAAGCTTTCCATTTGCCTTTCCAACTTTTACCATCACTAATCCTTCTTTAGAATCTTAATCCATTTTGACGTGCTGCTTCTGCCAACGCTTTAACTCTGCCATGAAATTTATATCCTGCTCTATCAAAAGCGATATCTGTTATTCCACATTCCTTTCCTTTTTCCGCGATTCTTTTTCCAATGAGAGCTGCTGCTGATATCGTGTTACCAGTTGATATCTCCTTTTTAACCTCTGGCTCCAAAGTAGACGCGCATGCAATAGTTCTATGATGCTTATCATCGATTAATTGCGCATAAATATGCAAGTTAGTTCGATGAATTGATAATCTTATGACTCCAATTTCTGCAATTTTGAATCGAGTTTTTTTTGATCGCTTTAGACGTTTATCTTTCAAATTTTCCATATACTTAACTTATTTCTTCTTCGTTTCTTTAAGAATGATACTCTCATTTGAGTAACGAATACCTTTCCCTTTATATGGCTCTGGTTTTCTATACGACCGTAAATCAGCAGCTACTTGCCCAACCATTTGTTTATTTGTTCCCTTAATATGTATTTCCGTTTGTGTCGGAGTTTCAATTTTTATTCCTTCAGGTATTATATAATCTATCGAATGCGAAAAGCCAAGCGCCAGATTAATTCTATCTTGAGTTGCTTGCGCTCTATAACCAACCCCAACTAGTTGCAATTTTTTTTCAAATCCAACGGTCACACCTTGAACCATATTAGCTATAAGCGATCTCATAGTTCCCGACATAGCATTAGCCTGTTTAGATTCTAATACGCATTTCACTCTAATCTCGTTACCAGTCACTTCCAACATTACACTATTAGTTAATTTTTGATGCAGAACACCTAAAGGACCTTTAACAGTTAGGCCAATGTCAGAAGAGCTTACTTCCACGCTGGAAGGAATGACTACAGGATTTTTACTTACACGAGACATTTAAAATATCCTTTAAACAACATAACATAATAGTTCTCCTCCAACTCTAAGCATTTGCGCTTTTCTTTGGGTCATTACACCTTTCGAGGTTGACATAATTGCAACACCCAATCCATTCATAACGTTTGGTAGGTTTTTACTAGATTTATAAATTCTTAGACCAGGTTTACTGACGCGCGATATCTTTTCAATCACACTAGCGCCCGAATAGTATTTCAATTCAACTTCTAAATTAGTTTTAATACCTTCTTCAAAAATATTAAAATTTTCAATATACCCTTCATCTTTAAGAACCATGGCTATTGCTTTCTTGATACGAGAATTTGGCATTATTACAGATTTTTTTTTAGCCAATTGTGCATTACGTATGCGTGTTAGCATATCAGCAATTGGATCACTCATACTCATAATGATATTTACCCACCGATTAGTTATATTAATAAAACCTAATGAACAAGCTTTGATTAACTAAAATATTTCCACATCACCAACTCGCCTTTATTATCCCTGGTATTTTTCCACTCATTGCAATATCTCTTAACTTACCTCTTCCTAAGCCAAATTTTGAGTACACTCCCCGCGGTCTACCAGTTAACGTACACCTGTTCCTTAATCGAACAGGACTAGAGTCTCTCGGGAATTTTTGTAATGCGAGATGAGCTTCATTACGCTCCGCATCACTTAGCTTAGAATCATTTATTATTTTCTTTAAATTTACTCTTCTCTCATTATACTTTTGTATAATTTTATATCTTTTTATATTTCTATTAATAATAGAAAGCTTTGCCATTCTAATCTCAATTTTTAAAAGGAAAGTTAAAAGCAGTCAATAACGCTTTCGCTTCTGCATCACTCTTAGCGGTAGTTGTGATTGATATATTCATACCCCTCAGACTGTCAATTTTATCATAATCTATCTCAGGGAATATGATTTGTTCTTTCACGCCCATATTATAATTACCTCTTCCATCGAAAGATTTGCTCGAAATTCCTCTAAAATCTCTTATCCTAGGTATTGCAATTGTTATCAATCGATCAAGAAATTCGTACATTCTAACTCGCCGCAACGTAACCATACATCCTATTGGATAATCCTTTCTCACTTTAAATGTAGCAATGGATTTCTTAGCTTTAGTAATTACCGGCTGTTGACCCGATATCTTTTTAATGTCAGATAATGCGCTCTCAATTATCTTTTTGTCAACAGTTGCCTCGCCAAGCCCAATATTTAATGTAACTTTAGTTATACTAGGAACCTGCATGACAGAATTGTACTTGAATTGTTCCATTAATTTTTTCACAACCGTATTTCTATAATACTCTTGTAAGCGAGCCATATTTAACCTACTTCCTCTTTACGATTCAATCAAATCACCACTAGATTTAAATATGCGTACTTTATTATTATCTAAGTTAAATTTAAATCCCACTCTATCAGATTTCTTTGAATTAAAATTATAAATTGCGACATTAGAAACATGTATCGGCATCTCTTTGCTTATTATACCACCTGAGGTACCATTAGTCGGATTTGGTTTTTGATGTTTCTTAACCATATTTATACCTTGAACAATTAAATAATCACTTCTTTCAACATGAAGGACAGTTCCTCTTTTTCCTTTATCTTTACCGGCAATAATTATCACATCATCACCTTTTCTTAATTTCTGCATGCTATTTTCCTTCCGTCGCTATAATACTTCTGGAGCTAGAGATACGATCTTCATAAAATGCACACTTCGCAACTCGCGCGTCACTGGACCGAAAATGCGTGTTCCAATCGGTTCAAATTTATTATTAAGTAATACAGCAGCATTATCATCAAATTTTAATAAAGAACCATCATTACGTCTAACGCCTTTTGCTGTTCTAACCACTAACGCATTATATACTTCGCCTTTTTTAACTTTCCCCCTAGGCGCCGCATCTTTAACACTAACTTTAATAATATCACCTATCCCTGCATACTTTCTTTTTGATCCGCCAAGTACTTTTATACACATAATTGACCGAGCGCCCGTATTATCTGCCACTCGTAATATTGATTGCATTTGGATCATTTTTTATTCACTTTTATTAAACTTTATTTTCGATATATAAATACTAGTTTTATGTAATCAATATTTGTATCAATACACAAATTAACAGAAATGATCATAGTATTTACTTATTATTCTCAAATATTGAATCACATAATCTTATTTTTTATTACCAATAGAACTTGTTTATTCTGCTTTTTCTATACTTTATCTATTACTTTCCAATTTTTCGTTTTAGATAAAGGCCGACACTCTTCCAAGAGAACAATATCACCTATAGAATATTGATTAATTTCATCATGAGCATGATATTTCTTAGATCTCGTGATAAATTTCCCATATAAAGGATGCATCAGTTTACGTTCTATTAAAACAGTTACAGTCTTATCCATCTTATCACTAATAACTTTTCCACTTATAGTGCGATTTTTATCATTTTTCATAATTGTTTTGTCGCTGAGTTATGAATGTTTTTACTCTGGCAATATCTCTTTTTATCATTTTTAATTTCTTTGTATTCGACAATTGCTGTGTTGCCAATTGCATTCGTAGTCCAAATTGTGCTCTCAACAAAGAAATAAGTTCTACATTTAATTCCGATAGTTGCTTATCTTTCAGTTCGATTGACTTCATTGCTATCCACCGATTTGCCTTATAGTAAATGTCGTTCTAATTGGAAGTTTAGCCGCAGCTAATCGAAAAGCCTCTTTCGCCAATTCTTCTGTAACACCATCCATCTCGTATAGTACTTTTCCAGGCTGTATCTCAGCCACATAATATTCTGGATTTCCTTTTCCGTTACCCATTCTAACTTCAGCAGGTTTTTGAGAAATCGGTTTATCCGGAAAAATTCTAATCCAGATCCTTCCCCCTCTTTTGATATGTCTTGTCATCGCTCTACGAGCCGCCTCAATTTGGCGAGATGTTAATCGACCTCTTCCTATTGCTTTTAAACCAAATTCCCCAAAACTAACTTTGGCCCCGCGCGTAGCAATTCCTGTATTTCTTCCTTTCTGCTGCTTTCTATATTTAGTTCTAGCTGGCTGAAGCATTTATTCCTCCACAATTCATTTCTTATCAACTTTTTCAATATGCTCAATATAGGTTGAACTATCTTCTAATTCAGCAGAATCTTTATTATTACTTTTCTCATTCTTTGAACCTGAGGCATTTATGAGTGATAAAGAAGATCGTTTATTGTGTTTCTTTTTTTCATTTTCTGAATTCGGATTTGTAATTAAATGATTTACTTGATCACCTTTGCCAAGTAATTCACCCTTAAAAATCCATACCTTAATACCTATTATTCCATAAGTAGTTTTAGCTTCCGATGTTCCATAATCAATGTCTGCTCTTAACGTATGAAGCGGAACCCTTCCTTCCCGATACCATTCAGTACGAGCAATCTCAATCCCATTCAATCTACCAGAGCTCATGATTTTTATTCCTTGAGCACCAAGCCTCATAGCATTTTGCATTGCACGTTTCATTGCTCTTCGAAACATTATTCTTTTTTCTAACTGCTGCGCAATATTATCAGCTATCAATTGCGCGTCGATTTCAGGTTTTCTAATTTCTTCTATATTTACATGAACGGGAACCCCCATTCTTTTTTGTAGTTCACTACGCAGTATCTCAATATCCTCACCTTTTTTACCAATAACGACACCTGGCCTAGAGCTAAAAATTGTAATTCTAGCGTTTTTTGAAGGTCTTTCTATCAAAATCTTACCAACAGATGCATTTTTAAGCCTATTTGCCAAAAAAGTTCGAACCTTTATATCTTCATTAAGCATAGTTGCAAAATTACTACTATTCGCATACCATCTTGATAACCAATTTTTATGCACAGACAATCTAAAGCCAGTCGGATTTATTTTTTGACCCATATCAGTTAGTGCCTTTATATGTAGAGCCACTACCATCACCCAAAGTCAACGATATATGGCAAGTCGGTTTTACAATTTTATTTCCACGTCCCTTAGCTCGAGCACTTGTTCTCTTCATAGATGTGCCTTGATCAACCGTAATTGACAAAATCTTAAGCTCATCAATATCGGCACCATCATTATGTTCAGCATTAGCTATTGCAGACTCTAGTAGTCTATGTATTAGCTCTGCTCCCTTTTTAGGGGTAAATGTTAATATGTTTAACGCCTTGTCTACTGCTACACCTCTTATCTGATCGGCAACAAGACGGCATTTTTGCGCTGAGATTCTTGCACCACGTAATTTAGCAATTGTTTCCATCTTTATATTCTAACGCTTAGTAACAATTTTCTTATCACCAGCATGTCCTTTAAAAGTACGCGTTAATGAGAATTCCCCAAATTTATGGCCTACCATATTCTCGGTAACAAATATCGGTATATGTTGCTTTCCATTATGGACTGCTACTGTTAATCCAATGAAATCAGGCAATATCGTTGATCGCCTTGACCATGTTTTGATAGGGCGCTTATCATTCGTATTTCGCGCTTTTTCAATTTTTGCAACTAAATGAGCATCAACGAATGGTCCTTTCTTTACTGAGCGCGGCATCTAATTAACCTTTCTTTGAATAACGATGACGAATTATCATCACATTTGTTCTTTTATTTTTACGAGTTCTATATCCCTTCGCTGGCACTCCCCATGGACTTACTGGATGTCTCCCTGCCGACGTTCTACCTTCACCACCCCCATGAGGATGATCTATGGGATTCATCGCCACACCTCGAACAGTGGGCCTAATTCCACGCCATCTTACTGCGCCGGCCTTACCTATCGACCTCAAACTATGCTCCGCATTTCCTACCTCGCCTATAGTAGCCCTGCAATCAATGTGCACTTTACGAACTTCGCCTGAGCGCAGTTTAATTTGCGCATAATTACCTTCCCTAGCTTGTAGTTGCACAAACGAACCTGCGGACCTAGCTAATTGAGCTCCTTTTCCAGGCAACAACTCGACACAGTGAACTATAGTTCCCATTGGTATATTGCGTAGTGACAAAGTATCACCAAGCTTAATTTGTGCCAGTTTTCCACTGCCAATTTTCATCCCTACTACCAACCCTTTTGGCGCAATTATGTATTTTCTTTCACCATCGCCATAACATACCAAAGCAATATTTGCTGATCTGTTGGGATCATATTCAATACGTTCTACCGTAGCAATAACATCATCTTTATTGCGCTTAAAATCGATCACCCTATAGTGCTGTTTATGCCCTCCGCCACGATGCCGTGTAGTAATATGTCCATGATGATTACGGCCAGCGGTTTTAGATTGCTTTTCAAGTAAACTTTTATGAGGCCTTCCTTTGTATAATTCTTTATTTATTAACTTAACAACCGATCTGCGCCCAGGCGATGTGGGTTTTAATTTCACAAGTTGCATTACTTAGCCTCTATATTCGCAAAATTTGTAAAATTAAGCTCTTGCTCATTTTTAATACTCACAATAGCTTTTTTCCAATCAGATCTTTTTCCTACAAAACGCCCAAATCGCTTTTGTTTTCCTTTTACATTAATTGTCTGAACTTTTTTAACTTCAATTTTTTGTTCTTTCCATAACAACTCTACAGCTCTCTTAATTTCCAGCTTAGTAGCATCTCTCGCCACGCGAAATATAGTTTGATTATTTTTCTCTCCCAGATAAGTTGATTTTTCTGAAATATGAGGTGCCAATATAATTTTTAACAAATGCCCCTGATTGGTATTCTGATTACTCATGAAAGAAGCTCCTCTATTTTTTTCAAACCATCACTTGTGACAAGCGTTTTCTTAAATTTTAAAAGACTGATCGGATCTATATTGTTTACTTCAACCACAGCAACATTTGGAATGTTGCGCGATGATAAATAAAGATTATTATCAATCTGGCCAGTAATAATCATCACATTACTCAATCCAAGATCTTCTAATTTCTTAGACAATGCTTTAGTTTTATACGATTCTACGCAAAATGATTCAATAACAAGCAGTCTATTATCGCGAATTAGCTGTGACAATATAGAACTTATTCCAGCACGGTACATTTTTTTATTCAATTTTTTCCTAAAATTTTCCCCAGAACTATTAGGAAAAATTTTTCCACCCCCACGCCATATAGGACTTGAAGTCATACCAGCACGAGCTCTGCCCGTTCCTTTTTGTCGCCAAGGTTTACGAGTCGACTTATCAATATCAGATCTACTTTTTTGTGCTCGAGTTGCAGAACGTGCGTTAGATAAGTATGAAGTGACAACTTGATGAACTAGCGCTTCGTTATAATTTCTCATAAAAAGCTCATCAGAAACAGTTATGCTCGCTGTTTTCTGATCGTTACTACCAATAAGCTCTATTTTCATTGCCCATTCACCTTACTTATTTATATTTTGTTTTTATTAATTTATTTTTTTTCTTTTACGCTTGATCGAACTACTACATATCCATCTTTTGATCCTGGAATTGCACCTTTGACTAACAACAAATTTCTTTCACTATCAATTCGTAATATCTCAAGATTTTGTATAGTTCTTCTGACATTTCCCATATGTGCCGCCATACGTTTACCTGGAAAAATACGCCCTGGGTCTTGTGCCATACCAATCGAGCCGGGTTTTTTATGCGCTTTTGAATTACCATGACTTGCTCTATTAGAAGAGAAGTTGTGCAACTTTATTGCACCAGAAAAACCTTTTCCTATCGTAACCCCGGATATATCAACCTTCTGCCCTACTTTAAATATATCGCTCTTAATTTCCATTCCGCTTTGAAGTGGGTCAAGAATGGAGTCATTCTTTACTCTAAACTCTCTAACAATACTTCCAGCCACTACGCCAGCTTTAGCACAATGGCCTGCTGTTGGTTTATTAACTCTTGATATCTTTTTCTGACCAAAAGATACTTGAGCAGCACAATAACCATCAGAAGAAGTTTTCTTTATTTGAGTTATACGATTACTGGCAACATCAATTACCGTTACCGGAAAAGCATCTCCATTTTCTGCAAAAATTCGCATCATACCAATTTTACGGCCAATTAATCCTAAACTCATTTCATCTCTCTTTCTAGGAGCGTTCTTATTTAATTTCTTAAAATAAAAAATATATTAATAAATTATGAGTATTGTATTTTCATTTATAGCTTTATCTCTACATCAACGCCTGCTGGCAAATCTAACTTCATCAACGCATCTACTGTTTTATCTGTCGGATCTATTATATCCATTAATCTTAAATGCGTTCTAATTTCAAACTGATCACGTGAAGTCTTATTTACATGAGGTGAACGCAACACATCAAAACGCTCAATTTTTGTTGGCAATGGGATTGGCCCCTTAACTACTGCCCCTGTTCGCTTTGCTGTCTCAACAATTTCTATAGCCGACTTATCTATCAAACGATAATCGAAGGCTTTAAGACGAATTCTAATTTTTTGATTTTGCATACACTCGTTCCTGAGTTAATAAATTCAATATTTAAATACACCAAACATTGAACTTATTTTTCCTTACGTTCTCTCATATTACTCAATAATTTTAGCAACAACGCCCGCACCAACGGTTCTTCCACCTTCACGTATCGCAAAACGCAATCCGTCTTCCATCGCAATTGGTGCTATTAAGTTTACCGTTACCGAAACATTATCCCCAGGCATCACCATCTCTGTTCCCGCCGGCAACTCTATCGCTCCCGTCACATCTGTCGTTCTAAAATAAAACTGTGGGCGATAGCCAGGAAAAAACGGAGTGTGCCTTCCACCTTCTTCCTTGCTTAATACATAAATCTCCGCCGTGAATTTAGTATGGGGCGATATACTGCCCGGTTTCGCCAATACTTGACCCCGCTCCACCTCTTCACGCTTCGTGCCACGCAGAAGTATCCCCACGTTATCTCCTGCCTGCCCCTGGTCCAGAAGCTTACGAAACATTTCAACTCCTGTGCATACTGTCTTTAGTGTCGGCTTGAGACCTACTATCTCGATCTCTTCACCCACTTTGATTATGCCTCTCTCTACGCGACCCGTTACAACCGTTCCGCGACCAGATATTGAAAACACATCTTCAACCGGCATAATGAAGGCACCATCAATAGCACGCTCCGGTTGTGGAATATAGCTATCCAGCGCATCTGCTAATTTCAGAATGGAAGCCTCACCAATATCACTTTGGTCCCCCTCAAGCGCTTTCAACGCTGATCCAACTATAATCGGCGTATCATCACCAGGAAAATCGTATTTCGATAACAGTTCACGTATCTCCATCTCCACCAATTCAATCAGCTCCGCATCATCAACCATGTCTGCTTTATTCATGTACACAATAATGTAAGGAACACCCACTTGACGCGCCAACAAAATATGTTCCCGCGTCTGCGGCATCGGACCATCGGCTGCAGATACCACCAATATCGCCCCATCCATTTGGGCCGCACCAGTAATCATATTCTTTACGTAATCCGCATGGCCCGGGCAATCCACATGAGCATAATGACGCTTATCCGTCTCATATTCAACATGAGCTGTATTTATGGTTATTCCGCGTGCACGTTCTTCCGGTGCAGAGTCAATTTGATCATAACTCTTAGCTTCTCCACCAAACTTCTTCGTCAATATCGTCGTAATTGCCGCCGTAAGCGTAGTCTTACCATGATCCACGTGCCCTATCGTTCCAACATTCACATGTGGCTTCGACCGCTCAAATTTACTCTTTGCCATGTCTTATCCTTTTACACCCTAAACAATTTCACTACTTTTTATTTATTATGGCTTCCGCCACATTCTTTGGCGCTTCTGAATAATGCTTAAACTCCATCGAATAAGTCGCTCTTCCCTGTGTTGCAGATCTTAAAGCTGTTGAATAACCAAACATTTCTGCAAGAGGCACTTCAGCTCGAATAACTTTAAAACCGGGAATATCCTCCATTCCTTGTATCATACCGCGTCTTGATGACAAATCTCCCACGACATTCCCCATAAAATCTTCCGGTGTTTCCACTTCCACAGCCATCATGGGTTCTAACAGGACCGGATTAGCCTTACGCATACCATCCTTAAATGCTATTGATGCAGCCATTTTAAAGGCATTTTCATTTGAATCCACATCATGATACGAACCATCAAAAAGAATAACCCTTACATCTACAACAGGATATCCTGCCAACACACCGCTTGGCAACGTTTCCAGTAATCCTTTTTCAACTGCCGGTATGTATTCTCGCGGAACGGCACCACCCTTAATTTCATCCACAAATTCAAAACCCTTACCGGTTTCATTGGGCTCCATCCTTAACCAAACATGGCCATATTGTCCACGCCCCCCAGATTGCTTTACAAACTTCCCTTCAATCTCGACTAATTTCTTTATCGCTTCACGATAAGCCACTTGCGGCGCTCCTACATTCGCCTCTACGCCAAACTCACGTTTCATGCGATCAACAATGATCTCAAGATGAAGTTCACCCATTCCAGAAATAATTGTTTGCCCAGATTCCTCATCTGTTCTAACTCTAAAAGATGGATCTTCTTGAGCTAGCCTATTAAGCGCTATACCCATTTTTTCTTGATCCATTTTTGTTTTTGGTTCAACTGCAACATGAATTACAGGTTCTGGGAAATCCATTCTTTCTAGAGTTATTACATTCTGGGAATCACACAATGTATCGCCGGTAACCACATCTTTCAAACCCACTGCCGCAGCAATATCTCCTGCGCGCACTTCTTTAATCTCTTCGCGCTGATTTGCATGCATTTGTAATATTCTACCAATTCTTTCTTTTCTTCCCTTTATCGGGTTATAAACTGTATCGCCTGAAACCACAATACCCGAGTATACCCTGAAGAAAATAAGCTGCCCTACGTATGGATCCGTTGCTATCTTGAATGCCAGCGCCGAAAAGGGCTCGTCATCATCAGCTCTTCTCTTATCAGGCTCACCATTTTCATTTTCACCTTGCACTGCCAAGATATCTGTTGGCGAAGGCATATAATCTATGACCGCATCCAACATTGCCTGAACTCCTTTATTTTTAAAGGCGGTACCACACATCATTGGCACTATTTCATTATTGATTGTACGCGCCCGCAAGCCAGTCTTTATTTCTGCAATATCCAGATCTCCACCCTCTAAATACTTATTCATCAAGTCTTCATTAGCCTCAGCTGCTGACTCTAACATTTTTTCACGCCACGCTTTCGCATCTACCAGCAAAGCTTCAGGAATATCACGCTCTTCAAACTTCATTCCCCTGCTTTCATCATCCCAGTAAATAGCTTTCATTTTAACCAAATCTACTATACCTTCAAATTTATCTTCGGCTCCTATTGGTAACTGTATTGGCACCGGAACCGCTTTAAGCCGTGTTTTAATCTGCTCATAAACACGCATAAAATTCGCCCCTGAGCGATCCATCTTATTCACAAATGCAAGTCGCGGAACTTGATATTTATTTGCTTGTCTCCAAACTGTTTCAGTTTGCGGCTGAACCCCCCCACGGCACAAAAAACGGTACAAGCCCCATCCAACACCCGAAGTGAGCGCTCCACTTCGATAGTAAAATCTACGTGCCCTGGCGTATCAATGATATTAATTCTGTGCTCAGGATAATTACCGCCCATTCCCTTCCAGAAACATGTTGTCGCAGCCGATGTTATCGTAATGCCTCTTTCTTGCTCCTGCTCCATCCAATCCATTGTTGCCGCACCATCATGAACTTCGCCTAATTTATGTGACACACCGGTATAAAATAACACGCGCTCAGTAGTTGTCGTTTTACCAGCATCAATATGCGCCATGATACCGATATTTCTATAACGCTCTATAGGAGTTTTTCTTGCCACAATTTAACGCCTTACGATATTCAATTAATGAATGAACACTTTTTTAATTTTTAAGATCAAAATCTAAAATGTGAAAATGCCTTATTAGACTCCGCCATCCTATGCACCTCTTCACGTTTCTTAACTGCGCCCCCACGGCCTTCAGCCGCCTCAGTCAATTCATTTGCCAATCTTGCATCCATTGACTTCTCACTTCTTTTTCTTGCAGCATCTCTAAGCCACCTCATGGCCAATGCATTACGCCGGACAGAACGCACTTCAACAGGAACCTGATAGTTAGCACCACCCACTCGACGACTTTTCACCTCCACGATCGGCCTTACATTGGTCAGCGCTTGCGTAAAAACCTCTAGCGGATCACTTCCAGTTTTTTTTTCCAATATGCTCTAGCGCACCATAGATAATTCTTTCTGCCACCGACTTTTTACCTCGTGTCATAAGAACGTTAACAAATTTTGCCAACTCTACATTGTGATATTTTGGATCCGGTAAAATTTCCCGCTTTGGAACTTCTCTACGTCTTGGCATTATGCAACCTCATCAGATTTATTACTTTTCCGCTTGCTTTTTTACTATCTAAAAATACTCGTGTCACATGCACCAAATACTATGCACTATGCAGTTTTTGGTTTCTTGGAACCATATTTTGATCTTCCCTGCTTACGATCTTTAACGCCTGCTGTATCCAAGCTCCCCCTCACTGTGTGATAACGAACGCCCGGCAAATCTTTGACACGTCCTCCACGAATCAACACAACCGAGTGCTCCTGAAGATTATGTCCTTCGCCGCCAATATAACTTGAAACTTCAAATCCATTAGTCAATCTCACTCTCGCAACTTTACGCAACGCTGAATTTGGCTTCTTTGGCGTTGTTGTATATACCCTTGTACATACTCCCCGCTTTTGCGGGCTATTCTCTAATGCAGGAACACTACTTTTAACCCGCTTAGCTATACGCGGCTTTCGAACTAACTGACTTATTGTCGGCATTTCTATGTCCTAAAAAACTGCGACGGCTTTTAAGCCGTCCGCAACGAACCTATTGCTGAATTTTATTTTTATCAATTAAAGTAAAAACTAATTACTATTACTCTTCATTTTCATTTTCACAAAAGAAAAGATGCATCAAAAAAGAGAGCGGATTCTATTGGGTTTATATTTTTGTGTCAAGATAAACATCGTTAGCAGATAGCATCATTTTACCAGCATCTTGCTATGTCTTACCATTCATTTTTTATATCATATAAAAAATCAACGGTCTTTATTAATCTCTGAAGTTATGAAACTGCAATGGAAAATTATCAATAGTTTTTTTTATTAATTTTATTACTTCCTGCAATACGTCTTTCTTTGCACCGCTCACACGCACCACTTCCCCTTGGATACTGGCTTGCACTTTGAGCTTACTATCTTTAATACCTTTTATTATTTTTTTAGCCAGTTCTGTTTCCACCCCGGTTTTAACCGTTACTAATTGCTTTACTTTGTTCCCGCTTATTTTATCAATCCGCCCCTTATCCAAACATCGCACATCTATACTCCGTTTTGTCAATTTAGTTCTGAGGATATCTAAAACTTGCTCCAATTTAAATTCATCATCCGCGAATATCGTTAATTGATAATCAACTTGCTCCACTCTCGCATCCGAGCCTTTGAAGTCAAAACGAGTATTTACTTCCTTATTAACTTGATCAGTTACATTCTTGACTTCTTGCTTATCAACTTCCGAAACTATATCAAATGTTGGCATTTTATTAAGATCAAATGAATAAATAATCCTGATTCTTACGTACGCTGCCGCACTTCATGTCACAGACCTGATCTTTCAATTAAATTAATTAGATCGGCTAGCGCTGGCGCTTGGCTGCAATACGCAACCTCAAGGCGTTAAGTTTAATGAATCCTGCCGCATCTCTCTGATTGTAAGCTCCGGCGTCATCTTCAAATGTTGCAATATTTGGATCAAATAATGAATCAGTATGAGAATCTCTACCAACTACAGTGATATTTCCTTTATACAACTTTAACCTCACCCATCCATTTACTCTTTCCTGACTCGCATCTATCAGGACTTGCAGCATTCTGCGCTCCGGGCTCCACCAATAACCATTGTAAATTAGCTCAGCGTAGCGAGGCATTAAATCATCTTTTAAGTGAGCAACCTCTCGATCCAAAGTAATTGATTCCATTGCACGATGTGCACGCAGCAAAATGGATCCACCAGGGGTCTCATAGCACCCTCGCGATTTCATACCAACATACCGATTTTCCACTAAATCTAATCTGCCGATCCCGTTCTTACCGCCTAGCGTATTAAGTTTTTCCAATACCCTGGCTGGCGATAATTCAACACCATTTAATGCGACAACATCTCCGCATCTAAACTCCACATCTAAATACTCAGGCACATCCGGCGCTTTTTCAGGTGATACACTCCAACGCCACATTAACTCTTCCGGTTCAACCGCAGGATCCTCGAGCACTCTCCCTTCATAAGAAATATGTAGTAAATTCGCATCCATGCTATAAGGTGAACCAGTCTTCTTTTTCATCTCAACCGGAATATTATGTTGCTCGGCATATTGCAGCAATTTTTCTCTGGAAGTTAAATTCCATTCGCGCCAAGGTGCAATTACCTGGATATCCGGCTGCAATGCATAATATCCTAGTTCAAAACGTACTTGATCATTACCTTTCCCTGTAGCGCCATGGGAAACCGCATCGGCACCAGTTTCTTTGGCAATTTCAATCTGCCGCTTTGCGATTAATGGGCGCGCAATACTTGTACCCAGCAAATACTCTCCTTCATAGATCGTATTGGCCCGAAACATAGGAAAAACAAAATCGCGCACGAATTCTTCACGCAAATCATCAATGTAAATTTCCTTGACTCCAAGCTGCTTTGCTTTTGCGCGCGCCGGCTCAACTTCTTCGCCTTGCCCAATGTCAGCAGTAAATGTCACCACTTCACATTGATAGGTATCTTGCAACCACTTCAAGATAACTGATGTATCCAGCCCTCCCGAGAACGCCAAAACTACTTTATTTATTTTTTTCATTATTCTTTCTTATCATGTTTTTATATAGCAAATTCAAGCAGATAAATACGCCCACTAAAAATTCCAAATCATTCTATATTCCAGTATTTATTTTACCCAGTAGCAAATACTCCATAAGCGCCTTTTGCGTATGGAGCCGATTTTCTGCTTCATCCCATACTACCGATTGCGGCCCATCCAAAACTTCGGCGCTTACTTCTTCTCCACGATGTGCTGGCAAACAGTGCATAAATAACGCATCTGATTTAGCCAAAGACATCATTTCCTTATTGACACAAAATGCAGCAAAATCATTTTTTCTTTGCTCGATTTCTTCCTCGAATCCCATACTCGTCCACACATCTGTGGTAACAAGATCCGCACTCTTTACAGCTTCGCGAGGATTCGTATAGATTTCATAATGCGCAGTACCATTTAACCCTATCCGCTCAGGATTAATATCGTAGCCTGGCGGTGTTGATACATGCACTTGAAAATTAAAAATTTCAGCTGCTTGCAACCAAGTATTGCACATATTGTTGGAATCACCGATCCATGCTACAGTTTTTTCTTCTATGCTGCCTCTGTATTCGATATAAGTAAAAATATCGCTCATGATTTGGCACGGATGATATTCATCAGTTAAACCATTGATTACCGGAACTCTCGAATTCTCAGCAAAGCGCTTAATCGTGTCATGTTGATAAGTTCGGATCATAATCAGATCGACCATGCGCGAAATCACTCGTGCAGCATCCTCTACAGGTTCCCCACGCCCCAGCTGTGTATCCCGTGTTGACAGGTAAATGGCCGCACCACCCAATTGATGCATACCCGCTTCAAATGATAACCGTGTACGCGTCGAATTTTTGTCAAAAATCATCGCCAATGTTCGATCATTCAATGGCCAGTATTGCCGGTATTGTTTGAATTCCTTTTTTATCCAGCGCGCACGTTCAAACAGATATTCATATTCATCGCGGCAGAAATCATTAAATTTCAGAAAATGCTTAAATTGCATAATAAAATAAATAACCAATCAGTCATTACACAGATGCAAGCTGATTAGTTATTAAAAAACTCCCTTATTAATGAGCAAGTAATATCAACCACCTGTTCAGCTTCGTTTTGCTGCATCACAAACGCAGGCAGCAATCGCACCACTTTATCGGATGTTACGTTAATCAATAATTTTTTCTCCAAGGCTTTCTGTACCAACTCAACACAAGGCACTGAAAGCTCAATACCTATGATCAAACCTTGACCTCTGATCTGTACGACTCCGGCAACGTCAATTAGCTGTTTCTTAAGTCTTTCACGTATAAAATTACCCAATTCGGTAACATGGTCAAGAAGATTTGCATCCGTAATCACATTGAGAGTTTCAATTGCAGCAGCGCAAGCCAGCGGATTGCCTCCAAAGGTAGAAGCATGATTACCCGGCTTGAAAACTTCCGCAGCCACGCCTCTAGCCAAACAAGCGCCGATCGGAACCCCCCCCGCCAAACCCTTAGCCAGCGTTATTACATCCGGCATGATATGGCTATGCTGAAATGCGAACCACTTCCCACTACGCCCGATCCCGGACTGTATCTCATCCAGCATCAAAAACCATCCATTCTGATCGCATAAATCGCGCAATTTCCGCAAATAATACACTTCAGGAATATTAACCCCACCCTCACCCTGAAAAGGCTCCACCAGCACCGCCACAACATCCTTATTGT
The DNA here is from genome assembly GCF_001455205.1 of Nitrosomonas ureae. Classification (NCBI taxonomy): domain Bacteria; kingdom Pseudomonadati; phylum Pseudomonadota; class Betaproteobacteria; order Nitrosomonadales; family Nitrosomonadaceae; genus Nitrosomonas; species Nitrosomonas ureae. The sequence goes on along the minus strand of NZ_CP013341.1, from coordinate 1,881,522 downwards.
TAGCAGCAACTTGCGTGATCGCCTCCATGCTGTTATAGGGAACACGTACAAATCCCGACAACAGAGGTTCAAATCCCGCTTGCACCTTACGATTCCCGCTAGCCGTCAAGGTTGCCATGGTACGCCCATGAAATGAACGCTCCATTACTACAATAGTGGGCAAGGAAATTCCTTTATTATGCCCATGCAAACGGGCTAGTTTTATCGCCGCCTCATTAGCCTCGGCCCCGGAATTGCAAAAGAATGCATTATCCATACCTGATAGTTCGATCAGACGATCAGCCAATCGTCCCTGCTTCTGAATACCATAAAGATTAGATGTATGGATTAACCTTCCGGCTTGCTCACAGATAGCTTTGGTCAATCTTGGATGACAATGCCCCAATCCACACACAGCAACACCGGCCAACGCATCCAAATACCGCTCGCCACGATCATCCCATAACCACACCCCGTCACCTTTTACAAAGGTGACGGGTAACCGCGAATAAGTATTCATCAAATTAGACACAGCACTACACTCGCATTTAGTTTAATTTTAGTTGGAAAATTCAATTTATGTGTCCTGACTCAATCAGACATGAAAAGTAAGAAAAATTTGGAAAAACTATTATGTTTACTTATTTAATTTGCTTTTTCAAGCTTTTTTCTCCAATGATTGGCTTATTTTTGCAATTTTACAATGCAAAGAACTAAGAAATTATGACAGCATGTTAGAATGTCGGGGTTTATAAATTTTCTTATATTAAACTTTAAGAAGATACACCTCTGCATCATAACCCGCTGTTCTCACAAAAATCATAAGATATGAATCAATTCGCCAAGGAAACTCTGCCCATCAGCCTTGAAGAAGAAATGCGACGTTCCTACCTTGATTACGCGATGAGTGTGATTGTAGGTCGTGCCTTGCCTGATGTTCGTGACGGCTTAAAACCGGTTCACCGGCGCGTATTATTTGCCATGCATGAACTTTCCAACGACTGGAACAGACCGTACAAAAAGTCTGCACGTATCGTCGGTGATGTCATTGGTAAATACCATCCTCACGGCGATACTGCTGTTTATGACACTATTGTACGCATGGCACAGGACTTTTCGTTGCGCTATATGCTCATTGATGGACAAGGCAACTTCGGTTCAGTAGATGGTGATAACGCTGCTGCCATGCGTTATACCGAGATCCGCATGTCACGTATCGCACATGAATTGCTGGTTGATCTTGACAAGGAAACAGTCAATTTCGGTCCCAATTATGATGACTCCGAAAAAGAGCCTCTAATACTACCGGCGAAGATCCCCAATCTGCTAATCAACGGCTCATCTGGTATCGCCGTGGGCATGGCAACCAATATTCCGCCACACAACCTCAATGAAGTAGTAGAAGCCTGCCTAGCTCTGCTCAAAAATCCGGATATCAGCATTGATGAGCTTATTGATCTAATACCGGCACCAGATTTTCCCACTGCCGGCATTATTTATGGTGTAAATGGTGTACGAGACGGCTATCGTACGGGCCGCGGTCGTGTTGTTATGCGTGCGCGCACGCACTTCGAAGATCTGGAGAAAGGCAGTCGTCAATCTATCATCATTGACGAATTACCCTATCAAGTTAACAAAGCGAACTTACTCATCCGTATCGGAGAGTTGGTTCGCGATAAAAAAATCGAAGGCATCTCCGATTTACGTGACGAATCCGACAAATCGGGCATGCGCGTCGTTATTGAGCTGAAACGCGGAGAAATGCCTGAGGTCATTCTGAACAACTTGTATAAAGAAACACAAATGCAAGATACGTTTGGTATGAATATGGTCGCCTTGCTCGATGGTCAGCCACGATTGTTAAATTTAAAGCAAATTCTAGACGCTTTTCTGCGTCACCGCCGTGAAGTTGTTACGCGCCGCACAGTATTCGAACTGAAAAAGGCTCGGGAACGCGGCCATTTACTCGAAGGCCTGGCAGTCGCACTATCCAATGTTGATGAAATTATCACCTTGATCAAGGCTGCACCAACACCGGCTGACGCCAAAGAAGCGCTAATGGCAAAAGTCTGGCATTCCCAATTGGTTGAAGAAATGCTGACGCGCGCAATGGCGGACGCTAATGCACTACGTCCGGAAGGCTTGGATGACGTGTTCGGACTAAAAGCGCAAGGCTATCATTTATCTGATGCCCAAGCACAGGCCATTCTGGAATTACGTTTGCAACGCCTCACCGGTTTGGAACAAGAAAAGATTGTTGATGAATATAAAGATGTCATTGAAAAGATTATTGACTATCTCGACATTCTGGCAAACCCAGAACGCATCACTCAAATCATTACCGAAGAACTGGATACAATCAAACAACAATTCGGTGACAAGCGTCGCAGTGAAATCGTTGTCGATACACAAGATTTAAGTATGGAAGATTTGATCACGCCGGCAGATGTAGTCGTTACACTGTCGCATACTGGCTATATCAAATCCCAATTGCTGGATGATTACCGCGCACAAAAACGTGGCGGACGTGGCAAGCTGGCAACCAGTACCAAGGAAGATGACTTTATTGACAAATTGTTCATTGCCAACACGCATGATTATATCCTGTGCTTTTCAAGTTTGGGACGTGTGTATTGGATCAAGGTATATGAGGTACCGCAAGGCGGTCGGCAATCCCGTGGAAAGCCGATTATCAACTGGGTGCAACTGGAAGAGGGCGAAAAAATCAATGCGATTCTGCCGGTCAAAACCTTTGATGAAAATCGTTTTGTTTTTATGGCGACATCTTTTGGTACAGTCAAAAAAACACCCTTATCGGAATTTTCCCGTCCGCGCAATAACGGCATTATTGCAATCGGATTGGATGAAGGCGACTTTCTCATTGGCGTCGAATTGACCGAAGGCAAACATGACGTGATGCTATTTTCAGACAACGGCAAAGCCATGCGCTTTAGCGAAAATGATGTGCGTCCAATGGGGCGTACCGCCCGTGGGGTGCGTGGCATGAAACTGGGTTCAGGACATAAGGTCATATCAATGCTGGTCGCTGAAAATGAAGATCTCGCAGTATTAACAGCCACTGAAAACGGCTACGGCAAACGTACTCCGATCAGCGAATACACACGCCATAACCGCGGCACGCAAGGTATGATTGCAATCATTACCAGCGCGCGTAACGGCAAGGTTGTCACGGCAAAACTGGTAAAACCGGATGACGAAATCATGCTGATCACTTCCGGCGGCGTATTAATCCGTACCCGAGTCAGTGAAGTACGCGAAATGAGCCGCGCTACGCAAGGGGTTACCCTAATCAATCTGGATGCAGGTGAAAAACTGGCCGGTCTGGAACGAGTGGTGGAAAGCGAAGATGATAATGACAGTTAATAACTAATCAAAAATTAATCGCAAATAACGCAATGGATCAAATCTATAACTTTAGCGCAGGCCCTGCGGTCCTTCCCAAAGAAGTGCTACAGCAAGCGCGCGATGAGATGCTGGATTGGCACGGTAGCGGCATGTCCGTAATGGAAATGAGCCATCGAGGTAAAGAATTCATGTCTATCGCCGAGAAAACCGAAAGCGATTTTCGTGAACTGGTGGGCATTCCCGAAAACTACAAAGTGTTATTTCTACAAGGCGGCGCTTCCAGTCAATTCTCCATGGTGCCGATGAATCTGTTGCGTGGCAAAACAAAAGCGAACTATATCAATACCGGTCAGTGGTCAACCAAGGCCATCAAGGAGGCTAGCCGCTACTGCACGATCAATGTAGCTGCGTCCTCGGAAAAAACTAATTTTACTTGTGTACCCACCCAAGATAAATGGCATCTGGATCCTGAAGCAGCCTATATCCACTATACCAGCAATGAAACGATTGGCGGCGTCGAGTTTCATTGGATACCCGACATTGATTCGCGCAACGGTATTCCATTGGTAGCCGACATGTCATCCGATATTTTGTCACGACCGCTGGATATCACGCGTTTTGGATTAGTCTACGCGGGCGCCCAGAAAAACCTCGGGCCTGCAGGACTAACACTGGTCGTAGTCCGCGAAGATTTATTGGGTCAGCCACTAACAGGCACTCCAACATTATATGATTATCAGATTCATGCACAAAATGATTCGATGTACAACACGCCACCTACCTACGCCATGTATATTACCGGTTTGGTATTTGCATGGCTGAAAAATAAAGGCGGATTGGCGATGATGGAAAAAATCAATATTACCAAAGCTAATTTACTGTATGACTTGCTGAATAACAACGATTTCTATCATTGCCCGGTAGCAAAAGCGGATCGCTCACGCATGAATGTTCCCTTCACATTGAAAAATCCTGCACTGAACGAAGAATTTCTCAAACAAGCCGACAACAATGGTTTGATTCAGTTAAAAGGCCATCGCTCCGTAGGCGGTATGCGCGCATCGATATACAATGCCATGCCGATTGAAGGTGTAACAAAATTAGTTGCGTTTATGAATGAATTCGCCAATCAGCATGCCTGAACCTCAGTATAAAATCTTCAAGATTCTCACGCTTAACCAGATTTCTCATCATGGTCTGTGCCGCTTTCCAACAGAAAGCTATCAGATTGGCAAAGATATCACTGAACCGGATGCAATTCTGGTGCGTTCGCATAACATGTTAAACCAGAACATTCCCATCAGCGTTAAAGCAATTGGCCGTGCTGGTGCGGGCACCAACAACATTCCGGTGCCCGATATGAATAATCGTGGCATTCCCGTGTTCAATACGCCGGGCGCAAATGCCAACGCGGTTAAAGAACTGGTTCTAGCCAGCCTGCTCGTAACCGCGCGCAATCTGGTGCCTGCTTTGCAGTTTGTTGAAAATCTGCAAGGTGATGATGTGATTCTGAACAAACAAGCCGAAGATGGAAAAAAACTTTTTTCCGGTATTGAATTGCCCGGACGCACACTCGGTATTATCGGCTTGGGTGAAATTGGTCGACTGGTTGCCAATTCCGCACTTAAACTAGGCATGAAAGTAATCGGTTATGACCCTCAAATCACCGTGGATTCTGCATGGAATTTATCGGCAGAAGTTAAGAAAGCCAACAGTATGGAAGATCTCCTGCGCCACAGCGAGTTTGTCAGCGTACATGTTCCATTACTGGATTCCACCCGCCATCTGATTAATGATAAAAACATCAAACTGATGAAGCAGAATGTGATTCTTTTAAATTTTTCGCGTAGCGCAATCGTCGATGAAGAAGCTGTTCTGGCCGGTATCGCCATGAACAAAATCAAAACTTATGTCAGTGACTTTCCCAGTCAGAAATTGCAGCATCAGAAATCGGTTATCACCTTCCCGCATATCGGTGCATCAACACAGGAATCAGAAGAAAATTGTGCGGTTATGGTAGTGGATCAGCTCATTGATTATCTGCAAAACGGCAACATCACTCATACGGTCAATTTTCCCGACATCCGGATGGAACGGGAATCACCTTATCGTGTAGCGGTAGCCAATGCCAACGTACCCAATATCTTGGGCCAAATCTCCACTAGCATGGCCAAGGCCGGATTGAATATTCATAATATGATCAACAAGTCACGAGGCGAAATGGCTTGTACGCTGGTTGATGTCGACAGTCCGGTGCCACAACATGCATTGGATGAAATCGCCGCCATTGCGGGTGTGCTCATGGCGCGTTATCTGCCGCTTACTCAATAGAATTCGATGTCTTATCGTTAAGTCAAAATTTTCACTGCTCATGTCAGAAGAACTCAAACAATTACGCAATCAGATTGACACCATTGACGAAGAACTGCTCCTGCTGATAAGCAAACGCGCCGGGCTGGCACAGCAAATCGGCAAGATTAAAAAGAGCGGCATTATTTATCGCCCCGAACGTGAAGCGCAAATACTGACACGGATGCAAGAACAGAATCCCGGTCCCATCAGTAGCAAACACATCAAACAACTATTTATCGAAATTATGTCGGTATGCCGCGCCTTGGAAAGGCCAATGAGTGTAGCTTACCTCGGACCTAGCGGTACTTTCTCGGAAGATGCAGCGTTAAAACGTTTTGGTAACGCCATTTCAACCCTGGCGTGTGATTCTATCGACGAAGTATTTCGCGCTGTGGAATCGGATTCAGCTAATTACGGGGTGGTGCCAGTGGAAAATTCTACCGAGGGCGCAGTTGGCAGAACCATGGATTTATTGCTGCAAACTTCACTGATCATTTGCGGTGAAATTCAACTGGCTATCCATCAATTTTTGATGGCACAACAATCCGGATTATCACACATCAAAAAAATATATACTCACCCGCAATCTTTCGCTCAATGCCATCAATGGCTAAAAGTCAATTTGCCGCAAATTTCCGATATTGCTTTTGTCACTACCGCCAGCAATGCAGAAGCAGCCCGGCAGGCAGCAGCGGATGCCCATGCAGCGGCCATAGCGAGCAAGAGAGCTGCCGAATTATTCGGGCTTTCCATCTGCGCTGAAAACATCGAAGATGATCCAAAAAATACCACGCGTTTTCTCGTTATCGGTAAACAGCTAGTAGATGCTTCAGGAAAAGATAAAACTTCTTTGATCCTGTCAACCAGCAACCACTCCGGAGCAATCTATAAATTGCTTGAGCCGCTGGCGCGGTATGGTGTCAGCATGAGCCGTTTGGAGTCGCGTCCATCGCGCGCTGGGCTATGGCAATATGTTTTCTTTGTGGATATTGAAGGGCACCAACAAGATCAAAAAGTAGCCGCTGCACTGGTAGAATTACGTGACAAAGCAGCTTTTCTGAAAATCCTCGGATCATATCCAGTAACATAACGCTTCACTATCACCGAATAATCACATTATTGAATTATTCAACTCCCGATATTTTACCCATAACACATTTAATCTTATGAATCTTTGTGACTTTGCTCCGGAATATATCCGTTCGATCCAACCCTATCAACCCGGCAAGCCCATTTCCGAACTTGCACGGGAAATGGGTTTGGATGAAGCACATATAGTCAAACTGGCCTCCAATGAGAATCCGCTCGGCACCAGCCCACTCGCATTAGATGCGATAATAAACACATTGCACGATATCGCACTTTATCCGGACGGCAGCGGTTACGAATTGAAAGCTGCACTCTCCAAGCGCTATCAACTTGATCCGGAACAAATTATCCTGGGTAATGGCTCGAATGATGTATTGGATCTGGCCGCACGTGTATTTCTAAAACCGGGCGCCACAGCTGTATATTCACAACATGCTTTTGCCGTTTATCCGTTGGTGGTAAAGATGATCGGTGCCAATGGCATATCAGTTCCCGCCCGCGATTATGGCCATGATTTACCAGCGATGCTGGATGCCATCACGCCGGAAACACGTATCGTATTTATTGCCAGTCCCAATAACCCGACTGGCACCCTATCCAGCGAAAATGAACTATTGCGATTTATGGAGCGCGTATCGCGCGATGTATTAGTCGTTATGGATGAAGCCTATTACGAATACTTACCCGAGGCGAACAAACCAGATAGTATTAGCTGGTTAAAGCAGTTTTCCAACTTGCTGCTCACACGAACTTTCTCCAAAGCATACGGCTTAGCCGGTGTGCGCGTTGGATTCGGCTTGACACATCCGGATGTGGCTAACTTGATGAACCGTGTGCGCCAACCTTTCAATGTCAGCAGCATTGGCCTGGTAGGCGCTCTAGCTGCATTGCACGATGCCGAATTCGTGCAACGTTCATACGCACTGAACCGTGTGGGTATGCTGCAACTCACCGATGGTTTCCGCAGGATGAGCATTGAATGTATTCCCTCATATGGCAATTTCATCAGTTTCCGCGTCAAGGGCGATCCATCCAACACCCTGACGGTTTATCAGAATCTGCTGCAACAAGGCATCATTGTACGCCCGCTCGGTATTTATGAAATGCCTAATCATCTTCGGGTTACGATTGGATTGGAAGCGCAAAACAAACGTTTCCTGGAAGCGCTGGAACTGGCGTTAAGTGAACTGAATTAATTAAAAGCTCAATCCAAGTGCCACCAATGACACAGACCACAGCGCTCAATAAACTGGTTATTATAGGTGTAGGCCTGATCGGCGGCTCATTTGCACAGGCCCTGCGCAGTGCCGGCCTGGCCAAGCATATCGTCGGTGTTGGGCGTAGCCAGAAAAATATGCAATATGCCATTGAACTCGGGGTAATTGATGAAATTGCAAGCGATATCGCTTCCGCCCTGCATCATGCAGATTTGGTGTTCCTTGCGATGCCGGTAGGCCAAACCAAGCGCATCATGGAAAAAATCGCCCCACATCTGCACGCCGACACCATCGTCACCGACGCTGGCAGCACCAAGCAAGATGTAATCGCTGCTGCACGCCACTATCTTTCGATGCAAAGCCGGCATCATTTTGTCCCCGGTCACCCGATCGCCGGTGCAGAACAAAGCGGTGTACAAGCCGCACAACCTGATTTATATCTTAATAAACACGTGATCCTAACTCCGCTACCGGAAACCAGTTCCGACGCTATTGAACGGGTATGTCAGTTATGGCAGGTCTGCGGCGCACGAGTATCGTTGATGCCTGCAAATGACCACGACCAAGTCCTCGCCGCCACCAGTCATTTACCGCATATTCTCGCCTTCACATTGATGAATCACCTCAGCAACACCAGTCAACCCGAAAACATGCTGCGTTTCGCCGGTAGCGGCTTTCGTGACTTCACCCGCATCGCTAGTAGTTCCCCGGAAATGTGGCGCGATATCTGCTTGGCAAATCGCGCGGCTTTGCTCAAGCAAATTGATATGTATCAGGATGAATTGAAGGTGCTGCAAGTAATATTAAGTACTAATGATGCAGAGGCATTAGAAGAAAATTTTTCTCGAGCACGAAGCCTGCGCGATGAATGGCTGAAAAATAGCATCTAATGCCAGATGAACCTTGACTGCCGCCCAACTTGTCAAGCATATCCAACAATCTGCAACTAAATATGCAATTGCTTAATTCTTCTTTTTCCTGCCCGTCGCAGACCAACACGTTATAAAACCATCATATTATTTCTTCAAGCATCGCCACCCAGCGCAATCCACAAAAATGTAGAAAAATTCGTTCAAGTACTCTCTATTCTAGTCGTTTATTTGGCAGACTGGAAAATGATGCGAGAGCCTTTCTCACTTCAACATTGACACCCTAAGGATATAGGAATATTCTTACAAATTAAAACTCCTCTTTCCGGAATTTTATCTTTCTTATACTGTAATATTTATTCTTGTTTAATAAAATAATAATGATAAATAGCTATATTTTATATACTATTACATGATAGTTCAGCAGTTTATCCCATTATAGAAGCTTAGAATACACTCCCTCATGCACGTTACCCGATCTATCCTAAAGTAATTAAAAAAATCATTTATAGGAAATATATTACATAATTACTGTTATGACTCAATTATCCAAAAGAATTCGGGTCCTCATCGTGGACGATTGTGTGTGTATTCGCACCACATTACGAGCCATGCTGAACGGTGATGAATATGTAGTCGTGGGAGAGCTGAGTAGTGGTGAGAAACTTCTTTCCACAATTGAGATGCTAGATCCCGATATCATCTGCCTTGATCATTTATTACCCAACAAAGATGGTATGCATCTTTTGGGCGAAATCCGCACGGCATATCCTAACCTTCCTGTGGTAATGATTACGGGAAGCGATGACACCACGTTACAACATGTTGCCGCCATGTTGGGGATTGATGGATTTATCTACAAGCCATTTTCTCAGAAGAAAATATTTGATGTACTGCAAGAAATAACCCACGCAAAAAAACAGTTAATGATCCTGACTAGAAAGTATAATAGTTTCCCCGAGGATGATACCTTTCACACAACAGCCGTTGTAGCCGATGATAGCCGCACAGTGCGACGATTGTTGATAACAATTTTGACACAAATGGGGATCGAAGTAGTCGGGGAAGCCTATGATGGCATGCAAGCCACCGAACTGGTAGCAGAACACAAACCCGATATTGCATGTCTGGATTTCGATCTGCCAATGATGAATGGAATAGAAGCCTTAAAAATCATACGCAGTAAAAATGATACAACAAAGATCGTAATGACAACAACATTAGCCAGCCGAAAATTGCTCAAACTAGCTGTGAGCGCAGGGGCTGCAGGTTTTATCATAAAACCCTTCTACCCGGAAACACTCAAGCAAAATATCTCACGAATACTGAAAAGTTAAAAATAACCATAAATATTAACAACTTAAACAAATACTAGCACCACCTCCACCTACTTTCTTCAGTTGTCAAAATCAATAAATCTCGCTCGACACTCAGTATCGCACCCTTTGTGTATTTTTTATCAACTTGCCTAACTTCACAAAATCTATTTGTAAAAATTCATCCTGTACTCGTTTGGCACCCATACCTCATTTATGATCTTCCGGATTTAGCAGGTTGCTTACCCGCAGCACGAAGATCAACCACCTTATTCAATAACTGAAACCAGAATGGAGCACCCAAAGAAGCGGCAAAAGTGGTAATCAGGATACCCATGATTTTAACGATCCATCCCATTAAATCGAATTCCCTGTACACCCAAACATCTTCTCCATCTATCTTTTCCTTCCAACCGATCGGCAGATGCAATGCTTTGATTTGCTCGATTAGCGCTCCAGTATTCTTAGCGGATTGCACCCTATCTTCCGTTGCAGCTTTAATTGCCGTTTGTTCACTGGGATGCACGACAACATCGTCTACGACTGTCGGCTCTTGCTCGGTTGATTCTTGCGGCATCAAACGAGCAATATCCGATGATGAGGCAGCTTCAACCAGCGCTTGCCTGAGCGCGATATCGGTCCAAAGTGTCTGGGAAATTTTGATTGCATCAATATTGAGTACTGCACATATGATGAGTGAGGTCACAAAGATGATAATTTGTGTTTTTTGTTTATACCAGCCGCCCACCCTATCCATTGCATCGTTATACCAGCCTTCAAGATTCCGGCGTGCTTTCTCCACATTATCTCCTGCTTCATGCAGCAGAAGAATAATAGACTTTCCTGCTTCAGTCCGAGCAAATTGACCCTGCCTCTCAATCGCCTCGATTAAGGATTTATTGTCGGTCGGAATCTTGCCCATACTACCCGACATGATATCCATTAACGCCAGAGTAAAGTTCTTGGCCGGAATATAAGAGGGTTTATGCCCCGCTTTTGAAAGCCCGTTGATTAACGGATGATTATAAAGATCGCTTACCAGTTTGTTTCCTGCACCTGATTGCAGCAGGTTTGCCAACCCTGCTTCAAGATTCTTCGCCCGCATGCACAAAAATTGCGCAATCATTTCATTGATCGTGGAACACAGCAAACTGATCAACACGAAAAGAAACACCATGCCTATGGCAATATCCAGTATTGAAGAATTAAGCATTTTTTCTCCCCCATTTTAGTCTCTACATTTATCAGCTTAATTGACGGAACTGAAAGTAGATAGCTTTGTTTAAACCCCAAGCTAAAAAATAATTACCAACAGTATATAATTCCTGCTTTTATTATTGGCTTGTTAAGTAAAAATGCAGAAACCTGAACCTCCCATTATACAGCCATATACCTTTGTCTTCAGTTGGCGGCGTTTTTTACTTCATTGCTCCATCATGGGAATTTGTGTCATGCTGGGCCTGATGACTTGGTATTTTGGTAAACCTGAGAATGTTCGATTTTTTGAAACAAACTCAGAAGAGCAACTTACCGCTTCGATAGCGCCTGGTATCGATATGGCACTCGATACACAGAGTTCTATAGCGGTGAAAGAAGGTCAACCGCTGCAGGTAGAGTTGCTCAAGGGAAACGTTTATTTTGATATTCGGAAGAATGCCGTCAATCAGCTTGAAGTGAAAATTGGCAATACTATGATTAAAGATTTCGGAACCCGTTTCAGTATCCAATTGCACAAAGGTGGCAGCCGCCATATTGCAGTTGCCGATGGTTATATTAAGGTTCACGTAGCTTCCGGGGTTTATCAGATCAGTGCGTTTGAACAGGCTGATTTTGATGATACCGGTATTAGCAAGCATCGTTTGATAGCTGAACGCGATATCGCACCTTGGCGCTCACCACAATAATGCGATTAAGAACCCAATGTCATGCTACACAAACTATTTTTTCAGATTCTAGCCTTTATAATCGCAATCATACTGGGCATATTTACAATCGGTGCAGTTTTGACTGCATCGGCACCGACTGCTGTAGGAATATTAACTACAGATTTTCCAGTTGAATCAGTGCAGATCCCTGCTGCAAACGGACCAACTGTGCATGGTTGGATGATTTATGGAAAACCGGGGAATGGCGTGGTATTACTGGTTCATTCAATGCGCAGCAACCGAGTTGAAATGCTGAGCCGGGCACGGTTCCTGAAGGATCAAGGCTTTAGCGTTTTGCTCATTGATCTGCAAGCCCATGGAGAAACTGCCGGGAATCACATTACCTTTGGTTTGCATGAATCTAGAAATGTGGAAGCGGCAGTCACTTTTCTGCGAAAAACATTTCCGACCGAACGAATAGGTGCACTTGGCACTTCTTTGGGCGCCGCGGCAATAGTTTTGGCTAAGCAAGAATTGAGATTGAATGCTGTTATCCTCGAGTCGCTTCACCCCACTATTGAAGAAGCTGTCGAGAATCGTCTAAAGTTGCATTTTGGAGACTATGGATCGCTATTATTACCGCTGATGCTATGGCAATTATCTTTTCATCTGGATATTTCTATGGATGAGTTAAGTCCAATTTTCCGAATTAATAATCTTCATTCACCCCTGTTGTTTATTTCTGGAACCGATGATATGCATACCACTCAGTTGGAAACCAAAAGACTCTTTGAAGCTGCGAGAACCCCTAAAGACCTATGGATTGTGCCTGGTGCAAAACATTTTAATATGCATACCTATGCCGGAAGAGAATATGAACAACGCGTTAACGCTTTTCTATCAAAATATTTAAGAAAGCATGACGACGAGCAATAACTCTCAGCATATAAATAAAGATAAGTAGAAATGTAATACAGTGCCATGCTGCTGTAGAATTTACATTTTCTCTTGCTCATTGCCATAATCAAAAAATACTTCACATGAACAATTATCAAAATATTTTACTCGCTGTTGACTTCTCCGGATTCGAACATACTGTAGCAGGTAAAGCAAAATCCCTTGCAGTACAATTCAATGCACAACTTCACATCCTTCATGTATTGGATAATATTCCTATGCCAGACACACCCTATGGGTCAGTAATTCCTCTGAATGAAAGCTCATCCTATGAGCTGCTTGAAACAGAGAAAAGAAAATTGATTCAAATCAGCAATGAATTGAACATTGCGCCAGAGCGCTGTTGGATGATATGGGGAGAACCGCAGGAAGAAATTACTCAGCTTGCCGTGAAACAAGGCATTGATTTGATTGTCGTGGGCTCCCATGGACGGCACGGTCTTGCTGTATTATTGGGCTCCACAGCAAAGGGAGTCCTCTATCATGCGAAATGCGATATATTGGCTGTTCATCTGGAAGATCATTAGTCACTGATTCAGAGAAAATTCCGGGGTGTCAGTTTTTCCAAAACTCCCACCATGCTTTAGCACCCACCTCGGGTAATTCCGCGAGAAAAATGCTATCCGGGAAATTAATTCGCATCACACGTTCTGCATCGTCCCGTAAATCATACATTTCCAGTGCTTCATACGCTTTGATCATTATATACAAGGCCTCTTCCGTCGCTGGTGTAGGAGGATACTCCTTGACGGCATTTTGCGCCCGATTAGCAGCTGCAATATAAGCCTTACGTTTCATGTAATATCGTGCCGTATGAATTTCACCCATTGCAAGTAAATTAAGCAAATACGCCATACGCTGCCTCGAGTCTGCCGCATATTTACTTTCCGGGAAACGGGTAACCAATTCCTTAAAAATTTCAAATGACTCATATGAGGCTTTGGGATCTCGCTCACTCATATCCTGTTTAAATGGTCCCTTCAGCAAAAAACCCAGCATCCCCCAACCTTCATTAAAATTTGCCAAACCCTTGATATAATATGCATAATCTACATTCGCATGATTTGGATGCAATTTAATAAATCGATCAGCAGCTGCGATTGCCGAAGCAGGCTCATCGTTTTTATAGTGTGCGTAAGCAACCTCAAGCTGTGCTTGTTGAGCAATCCTCCCATAAGGATAGCGTGATTCTAAAGTTTCATAGAGCTTAATAGCCGCAGGGTAACTACCATCATTCAATTTTTCTTTTGCTTCCGAATAAAACTTATTGGCAGACCAGTCCTCTTGATCATCTGTACGATCCGGCAACAAACCGCATGCTGACAACCCTAAAACCAGAAATAAGGCTAAACTATGTAACATGATAAATTCCGTAAAAAACAAAGATACAACGGGCGATTATAACGTAAAGCCCCTGGCGGCAGTAAGCGACGAATTAACAACGAATGTTGTAAATTTAACGATCCCTATTAATTATGCAGGTTCGCGTCTTGATCAAACTTTAGCAAAGCTTGTGCCAAATTGGTCACGCAGTCGCCTGCAAACCTGGATTGCTGAAAAACGAGTCCTTGTGAATGGGCAAATAGCTACAGCTAAACAGCTTGTATGGGGAGACGAACATGTCGAAATTTTCCCTCTGAAGATCGCGGCTGAATCACCTTTTGTGGCTGAAGCTATCCATTTAAACATTATGGAAGAAGATGAAACGCTCATTATCATCAACAAACCTGCCGGCCTGGTAACCCATCCAGGCAATGGTAACTGGCAAGGCACCTTGCTTAATGCGTTACTGCATCATGCTCCGGAACTGAAGAATATACCGCGCGCGGGTATTGTGCATCGCCTGGACAAAAATACTACCGGGCTATTGGTCGTCGCAAAAACCCTAGCCGCCCAAACAAATCTCGTACGACAATTGCAGCAGCGCACAGTAAAACGGGATTATCTGGCATTGGTTCTGGGGGAAATCAAACAAGCGGGAAATATCGATGCGCCGATTGGTCGTCACCCCATTCATCGTACCAAAATGACCGTCACATCCAAAGGTAAACCTGCGCGCACGAACTATCAAGTGATCGAAAATTTTGATGGCTGCACACTACTGCAATGCAGTCTTGAAACCGGCCGCACGCACCAAATCCGGGTGCATTTAAACGCCATCGGACATGCCTTGGTAGGCGACCCCGTCTATGGCGGCAAACCTGGGAAAACAGCACAAGCGATTGCTCAAATATTGATAGACTTTCCGCGTCAAGCACTCCATGCCCAGAAACTTGCATTGATCCATCCCAAAACTGAACAAGTTAATCAGTGGGAAGCCGCCACTCCGGAAGATATCAATGACTTGCTGCTGATGTTACGACAGAACAAAAAATGATCAGTATACGAAATAAAAAATGCGCCCGAGAGCGCATTTTTCATAATTGATACAGTATAACTATATGCATATCGCATTAGAAAGGCAGTACCGCATCCAGCGAGAAGAGAATCTGGTCTTTATTACCACCGAAAGGCCGGTACGCAGACGCTTGAAGCGATTCATGCAGCGCATCTACACGGTCATAGCGGATATTCGGACGGATATTCAAATTTTTCATCCCCTGCCAACCCATTTTAAGCGTTCTAAGAGCCTTCCAGTTAGCACCAATGGTTACCGCATAATAATCTGCAGGTGTACTGGTACCTAGTAAACCAATATTACTCGCATAGCTAGTTCCAAGATGGTTGGTTGCTGCAGTCACCCTGCCTGGTGCAAAAACACGAAAGCCATCCCGATCACGAAACCATTCAGCACGAACACCCACAGACACATTAGGAGTCACATCATAGTAAAAATGCGAATTGACTCCATACCATTCCGCATCTTTTATGACACCGCTATAAACATTATTGAATAGTATTACGTTATCAGCAAAACCGTGATCATGTTGCAATATTAAATGGGTTCTGTCTGTAAATTTGTGCTGCAGGACAATACTGTACATACCCCAGAAGCTACTATTACGCGTAGACGTCGTACTACCGGTACCACTGACATTGAGGGAGGTATTGCTATCATCGCTGGTCCAGGTAACACCTCCGATTCCGCCCCAGTTTTCCATTTGCTTATCGAAATTGCCATCCCAGCCCCCGGTTCCGCTACCACCGATTGTACCCGCCATCGCAGTGAAGTTCTTAGTAACTGTGTAATTACCCAGTACACCGGTATGTGTGAAAGGTTCCCCGTACTGCATGGTATAGGCATGTGAATAAAAGAAGTTGTTAGGAGCAGGAACCGATTCAAAACCTATCGGCGTATAAAAATGACCTACCTTAACATTTAATCCATTACCAACTGGCGCATAAATCTCAGCATAAGCCTGCGGAATTGCAATGCCATAAGTGCGACTTGAATTACAACATATATCCAGATCCCAATTACCCCGATCTGCCAGCGGTCTACCATTGTTTACATCAAATGCCGGATTACCATAGGCTTGAGTAAAAATTGCATCAGTGCCGAATAAAAAATCAGCTCGGAAACCAATATCCCAACCGGTGCCTTCTGTTTTTACTGCCCGTTCCACAAAGAAATTCAATTGATTCAGTTGGAATCTATTCGCCTGATCAGTAAAAGTGACCGGGCCATTGAAACCATGAGTTGAGCTGGGATTAAATGTCGCACCGCCCTGAATCCAACCACCAGCCGTGATACCAGTACTTTTGAGTGCTTCCATAAAACTATTACTACTTTTCATGCTGTTAGCATAAACACTAGACGCACTCATGCCGATTAATAACAACCCTCCCGTAACGGCACGAAACATCTGGCTTTTATTGATCATTTTATGTTCCATCAACTCCCCCTTTAAAAATGTTCATACAAAAAATACAAACACACGCAAAAACCCTAATCTTCACATGGATAGAACTCTAACACTGAATAACGTGGAGGGTCAACGCGAACTCCCTTGATATTTGCTTTATTGGAAAAAATACAACAAGTTCCAGCTGAATCAATTTTAAAAAGGAAATGATAAAAATCAGAAGTATTTTTTACCTCCACCCATCATTCATAAAACACTTTTGATATCATTAAAGTTTTTAATTATCGTGACCGTTAAGGAATCTAGATAGCCTCTGTAAAAATTAGCTTACTGCACCAAGAATAGATAATTTAGTAATTCAATCCATTAGAAGCTATTTATCTATCAGATTTAATTATTGTAATCATTTGCTAATCCACTCAATAGGATTTACTCAATTACACGCATCAACAAACATCCCGACGCAGATACATTTTCCAAACAATGCAATAACAATTGAGAAATTTTAATAATCTATAAAATGTATAAACAAAATGTAAAAAATGAGCTATCCGAATCAATCAATGATTCCTCAGAAAAAATCAATTTTGAAGACATGCACCTTAGGGTGGGTCAAAAAATGTATTTGGCTACTAATTCTGGTAAACCAAGCAGTCCATACGCAACATCCATGATCGGTTATGTGCAAAATAGTACGTTAATGGTAACCATGCCTTTATCAAACCAATTAATCGGGGAACCCTTCGTTGAAGGAGATCAAGTATATGTGCGCTTGGTAAATGGGCAAAATGCTTATAAATTTTCAGTGTATATCGACAAAGTCATAAAAATACCATTTAAATATTTACATTTATCTTTCCCTAAAAATATACAAGGGCAAAGTGTACGTAAGTCGCGAAGAATTAAGTGCAATTATCAAGCTACCATTGCTGAAAATTCTATTTCAGCCAATATCATAGACCTCAGTATTTATGGCGCTGGGATTAGTTCGACCCTTCCTTTGGGAACATTGAATTCCATAGTAACTTTATCATTTACTATCTTAGTGCATGACAGAGAGATACCAGTATTTATTAAAGCTATCATCAAATCTACTAAACAAAGCTACAAGAATGATCAAAAATTAATCTTCTCGGGAGTCGAGTTTACTGAAATAAAACCAGATCAGGAGTTTACGTTAAGCCATCTGATTTATCAGGAAATAGTTGAACACCCTGAGAAAGTAATTTAAATAATGACCGTAATAAATAATCGCACCCTTATACCCATTTACCAAAAACCCCAATTACCTGTATAAATAATCCAAATGCCTAATATCCCATTGGTCGTAGCGTGTGCAAGGATGGGAGACCACAATGTCCCGCTGCGCATATACAACATATTATAGACAATACCGGCAAACAATCCGGCAAACCATAAGCTATGCGCAATTGCGAAAAGTATTGCTGTAATGCAGAAAGCCTTTACTCCAACTTGTGCGGGATTTACGGCAAGAAAATTGGGGTGGGCAAGCCAGCGCATCAGAAATGACCGCCAGAATAACTCTTCCATTACGGGAACCACTAGAGCCGCGCCAATCAACCTCACAGTTACCAGAAACCAATCCATCTCATTATTATCGCGTGGATCAAAGCCAACAGCTTCTCCCATTACCATCCAGTCTGCAAGCAAATTGATCCAAGCAACGAACACTAGGATACCTGCGATTATTGCAATTACCCAGGTACGAAAACTACTATTGATCGGCCAATGCAGTTCGCTATAAGCGCTTCGCATCGTCCAAAGCAACCCAATCACGACAGTGATTTTGACCGCATAGAGCATACGTAAATCATTAGCTTCCCAGCCAAATTTCAATAGCACGTCCTCCAGTACCATGAAAAAGACATAAGCACCAAAAGGCGCTATGCGGCAAAAATTAGCACGATCAAACATAACAACATCCTTTTAAATTTCCTTCTGATTGCAATGTCAAGCGGTTCTGATTGATTTTCTGCAGGCTTTTCATTTTCAACGCGTCACGACATCAGCGGCAACTCTCTCTGCCAGGGCGCAGTCTCGATAGCGGCATTAACGGAGCAAAGCGTGGTGACTTTTACACCGAGTAATCTAATTCTTTTCTTCAATAAAATTCGCCGCAGACAATCTCCGGCAGCACGACGTATCAGAATCGGGTCTCCGGTATAGGCACTCAATGAACAATCGCGTGTAAGCGTATGAAAATCTTCGAAGCGTAACTTGATACTGATCGTACGCCCAACGTAACCTTTGCGCTTCAAATCATCAGCGACTTGAATACACAATACATTGAATGCTTCAGATAAATCGGAGCGATCCTGACGTGGATGCAAATCCCGTTCAAATGTAATTTCCCGGCTGATAGACTTAGGCTTCGCATCAGTAATTACCGGGCGTGAATCGATTCCGCGCGATGCTTCATAAAGCCAGATGGAGTAACTGTGGCCGAAGTGAATCCGGAGAAAGCTGAGTTCGGCCTGTGCCAGTTCAGCAATCGTAGTGATACCCAGTAACGCCAGTTTATTCGCAGCTTTAGGACCGATGCCATTGATTTTATGTACCGGTAACGGCCAAATTCGCTGCGGGATATCAGACACTCCGATAATGGTCAAACCATCCGGTTTCTCCAAATCCGAGCAAATTTTAGATAACAGTTTATTCGGTGCGATCCCGATCGAACAAGAAAGTCCGGTAGCTTCCTTGACTGCCTGTTTGATGCGTTTTGCCAATGCTAATATTTCATCGGGCAAATCACTCAGATCCATGTATACCTCATCGATACCGGAATCCTCAATTTGTGGAGCAATCCGCGCAACAGCGGCTTTGAACAAACGCGAATAATGCCGGTAAATAACAAAATCCACCGGCAACAGAATCGCATCCGGCGCCAGTTGCGCAGCTTTCATGACACCCATGGCGGAATGGATTCCCAAGGCACGTGCCTCATAAGTAGCGGTCGTAATAACACCACGACCTGTATAATCACGCAAACGGTAAAAATGCCTTCTCCCATCCTCCCCTATCACCGGCTGGTGCTCGTTGCGCCCACCGATTACAACTGGCAAGCCATGCAACTCAGGATAACGCAACAGTTCAACCGAAGCATAAAAAGCATCCATATCCAAATGCGCTATCCGACGTAATGAGTCGTTCATTGTAGGGATCAAGACAATATTCCTGCGGACTGTGATAAATTACACTGACAGATAAACCACATTGTATATGAATACGAAAACCATTCATTTAGAAACATTGACTTGCTCTTGTCCGTGCGGCAGCAGCAAACAATTTTCTGATTGCTGCAATCGTTATATTAATCTGGGCGAGCTGGCCACCACCTCAGAAATCCTCATGCGTTCACGTTACACGGCGTACACACTGAATTATGAGCACTATCTGTTGGCAACCTGGCACCGTGATACACGCCCCGCATCTATAGAAGTAATCGATCAATTGTCGAAGAAGTGGCTAGGACTGGTAATCAAACGCCATGAACATTTTACGGGGAATCGTGCCATCGTTGAATTTATCGCACGCTACAAAATAAACGGGCGAGCTCACCGAGTACACGAAATTAGCCGGTTTATTCGCGAAGCTGGGATATGGTTTTATGTTGATGGAGATATACTGTAACAATAAGAAACATGATGCTTGTGTACTAAAAAATCAAATTATGCCATTACAGCCATAGGAAAAAATCAAACTGCCGCCAATGCTTGTTCCAGATCATCTCTCAGATCATCAACATGTTCCAGGCCAATAGACAAGCGAACCATATCTTCACACACCCCGGCCTTTTTCATCTCATCCGGATTTAGCTGACGATGCGTTGTACTGGCGGGATGACAGGCAAGCGACTTGGCATCACCGATATTCACCAGGCGGGTAATCAGCTTGAGTGCATCTTGGAATCGTACGCCACCAGCAATGCCTCCCTGAACACCAAAGGTCAGGATGCCGGACGCACGCCCACCCATGTATCGCTGCATCAGCGCATGCTCAGGATGATCCGGTAAACCGGCATACTTGACCCAACCCACTTTCGGATGTGCTTTGAGATATTGCGCAACAGCCAAGGCATTCTCGCAAATGCGATCCATCCGTACTGCCAACGTCTCGATACCCTGCAGAATTAGAAAACTGTTAAACGGCGAAATTGCCGCTCCCATGTTACGCAGTGGTACGACGCGTGCTCGGCCGATGTAGGCCGCCGGACCCAGTGCTTCGGTATACACTACCCCATGATAGGAAACATCGGGAGTATTAAGGCGCTTGAACCTTTCCTTGTGCTCCGTCCAGGGAAATTTACCTGAGTCAATCAGCACTCCGCCAATGCTGTTACCGTGGCCTCCCAAGTACTTTGTCAAAGAATGCACAATAATATCAGCACCATGTTCAAACGGACGGCATAAGTATGGCGTTGGTACCGTATTATCCACAATCAGCGGCACGCCACCCGTATGCGCTACCTCGGCCAGAGCAGTAATATCCACGACATTACCCAGCGGATTACCGATAGATTCGCAGTAGACCGCTTTGGTGCGATCGTCGATCAATGTCTGAAAGCCGGATGGATCACGATAATCGGCAAAGCGGATATCAATGCCATACTGTGGCAATGTGTGTGCGAACAGATTGTAGGTACCGCCATAGAGCGTACCTACCGACACGATATTGTCACCCGCTTCGGCAATAGTCATAATCGCATAAGTAAGCGCCGCTTGACCGGAGGCTAATCCAAGACCACCAATCCCACCTTCCAGCTCGGTCATGCGCTGCTCAAGGACGGCAGTGGTGGGATTCATAATACGCGTATAAATGTTACCGCTAACCTTCAGATCGAAAAGATCGGCACCGTGCTGGGTATCGTCAAAGGCATAGGATGTCGTTTGATAGATCGGCACCGCCACTGCTTTCGTAGCCGGATCCGGACTATAGCCGCCATGAATAGCAATGGTTTCGAGCTTCATTAATAGCCTCTATAGAAAAAAGTAAAATTCATTTGAAAAATAAACATCTTCTTAATTGAAAAGAAACGTACTGGAAATTGAAATAAGTGTCAAACCCATTCGAGAATAATAATTTCGTAATTGATTGTTATCAAATAATTATTATTGCTATGCATACTAATCAAAAACAGATATTAAATCCTCTTCTTGCATTGGAGAATGATCGTCTTGACTCAATGCCGGATAAATTCCAGAATTGATCGGGTAGAATACGCGCATTACAGTTTTTCAAAGCGTTCCAAATACAAATATGATGTTACGTAAAATTTTTATTGCCAATCGTGGCGAAATTGCTGTTCGCATCATTCGTGCCTGCGCTGAGATGGGCATTCGCTCGGTAGCTATTTATTCGGAAGCGGATCGTTTCGCGTTGCATATCAAAAAAGCGGATGAATCTTATTACATCGGCAGCGATCCGGTAGCCTGCTATCTGAACATCCATGCCTTGGTTGATTTAGCTCTGGCGACCGGTTGTGATGCTGTACATCCGGGTTACGGATTTCTTTCTGAGAATGCAAAATTTGCGCGCGCATGTAAAGAACGCGGCCTGATTTTCATTGGGCCGAATGCTGATGTCATTCATCGCATGGGCGATAAAACCGAAGCCCGTAAAGCAATGAAAGCTGCCGGCATTCCGGTTACGCCCGGTTCGGAAGGTAATTTGCAGTCAATAGAAGAAGCACAGGAAGTCGCAGCGCAAATTGGTTATCCCGTCATGTTGAAAGCCACTTCAGGCGGCGGCGGGCGCGGCATTCGGCGCTGTGATAACGCTGACGAACTGAAGCACAATTACGCCCGGGTCATTTCCGAGGCCACCAAGGCATTCGGCAGTGCCAATGTTTTTCTGGAAAAATGCATCGTCAATCCGGTACACATTGAAGTACAAGTTCTAGCAGACCAGCATGGCAACGTGATTCATCTCTACGAGCGGGATTGCTCGATCCAGCGCCGTAATCAGAAACTTATCGAAATTGCACCGTCCCCGCAGCTGGACGAAGCACAGCGCCAGTATATTGGCGGTCTGGCAGTGATTGCCGCAAAATCCGTAGGCTATACTAATGCCGGCACAGTCGAGTTTCTGTTGGATGACAACGGCCGGTTTTATTTTATGGAAATGAATACGCGAGTACAGGTCGAGCATACTATTACTGAAGCAATCACCGGTGTCGATATTGTCGAGGAACAAATTCGCGTGGCGGCTGGATTGCCGTTGCGCTTCAAGCAAGATGAGATCGTGCGACGGGGTTATGCAATGCAATTCCGGATCAATGCCGAAGATCCAAAAAATAATTTCTTACCCAGTTTTGGTCGCATTTCCCGCTATTATGCACCCGGTGGCCCAGGCGTTCGGACTGATACCGCGATTTACACCGGTTATGAGATTCCCCCTTTTTATGATTCCATGGTCGCGAAAGTCATTGTCAACGCGCTGACCTGGGAAGATGTGATTAAGCGCGGGCAGCGTACATTGCGTGATATGGGGTTATTTGGCATCAAAACCACTATTCCCTATTATTTAAAGATTCTGAAGCACCCTCAGTTTCGTGCAGCCCGATTCAATACCGGTTTTGTTGAGCAGAATCCTGCTCTGATAAATTATTCCGACAAGCCACGACCTGAAGTTATTGCTAGCGTCATAGCCGCCGCAATGGCTTCGCATACCGGTCTGTGAGCAGACTTACTGGTTAATCAAGGAAAATCATGCAAAAAGTTCATATTACCGATGTTATCTTGCGCGATGCGCATCAATCCCTGATCGCCACCCGGATGCGCACCGAAGATATGCTGCCAGCGTGTTCGATGCTCGACAGCATAGGCTACTGGTCACTGGAATGCTGGGGAGGTGCGACGTTCGATGCCTGCTTGCGGTTTCTTAAGGAAGATCCCTGGGAACGCCTTAGCAAACTAAAGGCCGCGCTGCCCAATACACCACTGCAAATGTTGCTGCGTGGACAGAATCTGCTAGGCTACCGTCATTATTCTGATGATGTGGTGCGCGCCTTTGTAAACAAAGCCGCTGAAAACGGTATGGATGTTTTTCGTATTTTTGATGCATTGAACGACATGCGCAATCTCAAAACTGCCATCCAAGCTGTCAAGGAATGCGGCAAGCATGCGCAAGGCACCATTTGCTACACCACCAGTCCGGTTCACAATGTCAACAGCTTCGTATCACTGGCAAAAGATTTAGCCGATTTTGGATGCGATTCGATTGCCATCAAAGACATGGCCGGTCTGCTGACACCGTATGCAACCCAGGAACTGGTAACCGCACTGAAACAAGCGGTCGATCTGCCCATCCATTTACATTGCCATGCCACCGCCGGACTCGCCGAAATGTGTCAATTGAAAGCCATCGAAGCCGGTTGTCGGCATATCGATACCGCATTATCGTCATGGTCGGGCGGCACCAGTCATCCACCCACTGAAAGTCTGGCAATGGCCCTGCAAGGCACGGATTATGATACCGGCCTGAATCTGCAAAAATTACAGGAAGTCAACGATTATTTCGTCCAGGTTCGCAAAAAATACCACCGCTTTGAAAGCGAATTCACCGGTGTCGACACCCGGGTTCATGTATTTCAGGTTCCAGGCGGGATGATTTCAAATTTGGCCAATCAATTGCAAGAACAAAATGCTCTGGACCGGATTAATCAAGTCTACGAAGAAATTCCGCGGGTGCGCAAAGATTTGGGTTATCCGCCTTTGGTCACACCTACATCTCAGATCGTCGGTACGCAAGCGGCGCTGAATGTTCTGACCGGCAAACGCTATTCCACCATCACCAATGAAGTGAAACGCTATTTGCAAGGCGGTTATGGCAAAGCACCCGCACCGATGAACGCCAGTTTGCAAAAACGCGCGATCGGCAAGGAAGACATTATCGATTGCCGTCCCGCAGATCTATTGAAACCGGAATTTGAACAACTACGCCAGGAGATTGGCCATCTGGCCAATAACGATGAAGATGTACTGAGCTATGCCATGTTCCCGGAAGTCGGCAAACAATTCCTGGAGCAGCGCGCTACCGGCAATCTGGTTCCCGAACCTTTGGAAACGGTTCCAACAGCAGGCGGTAGTGTGCAAAAAGCACCGACTGAATTCAATGTCGCACTGCATGGCGAGTCCTATCACATCAAAGTCACCGGCACCAGTCCCAAAAATGAGACTCTACGGCACTTTTATTTCATGGTGGATGGCGTTCCGGAAGAAGTTGTCGTCGAAACGCTCGATGAGATCGTGCTGGACGGCGGCACACAAGGTGCCGTCAAAAGCAGCATCGCCAGTAAACGCCCGCGTCCTGCCAGTGAAGGCGATGTCGTCGTCAGCATGCCATGCAATGTACTGGACGTGCTGGTGAAGGTTGGCCAAAAAGTCGCCGCCGGACAACCCGTTCTAGTCACGGAAGCAATGAAAATGGAAACTGAAATCACTGCACCGATTGCTGGAGCCATCAAAGCCGTGCATGTGGTGAAAGGCGAATCGGTGAATCCAAATGAGGTGCTGATTGAGATTGAGGCTGGGTAATTATCGAAGAAATCGTGGAGATTTGGTGCGTAGATCGAACCCGGGTATAAAAAATACACACTATTAGCAGATAATCTTCTCATATTCCCGTCATGCAATGTTGACGTTACTACAACATTTTTTCCACTCGTTTTCCGCCTGTTTCTGTCGATCGATTGAATTACAATTGAATGCATCGATCGACCGTCAATGAGAAATATTTATGACATTCATCAGAATGTCATAAATATGTCATGCTTTATTAATATTATTACAACATCTATTAGCTGATAGTGAATATCAATGGAGTAGTTGATGGCTGTAACAATACTGATTGTTGAAGATGAGCTTGCAATTCAGGAATTGATCGCGCTTAATTTAAAAAAGGCAGGTCATATGGTTTTATGTGCGGGAGATGCGACACATGCAAAACTTCTGATCAACAATGTCCTACCAGATCTGGTATTGCTGGATTGGATGCTGCCTGATATCACCGGTTTAGAATTTGCACGCAGCTTAAGACGCGAAGAGCGCACCAAAACCATTCCGATCATCATGCTGACAGCCCGGATTCAAGAAAACGACAAAATTGCCGGGCTGGAAGCCGGTGCAGATGATTACATCACCAAACCATTTTCCCCGCGCGAATTACTAGCCCGGATTAAAGCGGTGCTACGTCGCCGTTTACCCGAAATGTCCGATGAAATTATCGACATCGGCGGCTTGAAACTGGATCCCACGACACACAGGGTTCACGTGTATTTCGAGTATGATCCTGCCAAACTTACAGAAATTATACTGGGCCCAACGGAGTTTCGTTTATTGCACTTTCTGATGGCGTATAAAGAACGTGTACACACACGGGCTCAATTGCTGGATCGTGTCTGGGGCGATCATGTTTTTATCGAAGATCGTACCGTCGATGTGCATATCCGCAGACTGCGCAAAATTCTTGAAACCGTCGGTAAAGAAAATCTGGTGCAAACCGTACGCGGGACTGGTTATCGGTTTTCTGTCGAGCGCAGTGAAGAAAGTATAGGATAAAATCAAAACGGCAGCCCCGCCATGCCATCCTGTTTATGTAACCATCGTTTTCAGATTCTGTAATCAATTCAAGGATGTAACGCATATTACGCGGGGGTCGTCCGCAAATTCGAGCAACAGGCGCCGCACACGTTCCTGCCATGCATTAGCAAATGCAGTCTGTTGCGCCGCATCGGCACAATCCTGCAAGATAGCCATCAGGCGTTCTCCCTGAGCGGGATCAGCCGGTATCAACGAGACATCGAGCGTCACCGCCACGTTTACATTGGTATCGAGACGAGTAAAAACAATGGCTTCCCCTTCGCGTTGCGATGCAAAACTGAGCAATCCCTTGCGCCGGTGGCGTCCGCGTATTCCGTGAAAACCGTTACCTGCGGCAGCGCCCGTCAACAGCGTCAAAACTTGCGCCATGACGCCGGTAACGCCCTCATCCTCCGGTGCCGGCATATGCACGGCTATATTGCCACGCGCGGCAGGCTCATCCGGATAAAGCGCGGCCAGCGCCGCGCGCCCGATCAAAAATGCTCCGGCAACGGTTGGACAGGAATGTCCGGCCAGACGCACGGCATCCAGATAATGATAATCAAACCGTCCATCTTGAGCAGCGCCCAACATGGCAGCAAACGGATCATGAGTACGCACAACTGGCGCTTGTTCATAAAAATCAGGAAAATTCACCATTTTTACCTCTCTGTATAGATTGGGTTGATTCTTCGGTTGCAAAAACAATAGCCGGATGCGATTGTAATTGGGGGAAAAGCACCCGCTCTTCATATCGCACATGCGCAGCCAGCAAATCGCCAAACCGACGCAAACGCGTTGCGGGATCAAGTGCATAAGATTCACAAGCTAGCATGCGCAATTCCTCATGGTCAGCAAGAATACGCGCAATTATTCCAGTATCCAATGCGTCTTGGGCAAGCTGTAATAGTGCTTCCTCCTGAGCAAAATGCGTCACCAACACATCCTGCCAGTGCGCTTCGATGCGTTGCACTGCCGCCACGCAAGTAGCCACGTCATTACTCTCCGCCGCTTTCCGGGCAGCACGCGCGATTACCAACGATGTATGATGTTCACGGGATAAAGGAAGTAAAGCGCCATTTCGGGGCATAATAAACTGACGGTATGATTACAGATAATTTCTGAGAAAAATATTCGTTATATTAATAATAAAGACCTCTGCACAACCGCAAGAATTTTGCTGTAGCGACAGAGAAAATTTTCCAAGTGACACTTGTTGCACGTCACTTTAATAGAAAGTGGAGTTTTTTCCTTTTTTTAGGTGAATTTTTCCCCCTTATGTAATATTTGGACGGATCGCTCCCCTTAATGGTTGGTCTACGAAGATTTTGTTGGCTGCTTTCTTTAGATTCATGCAGATACTTTTCAGTATGACTTGGGCGTTGACTTTCGTCGTACCGAAGTAGCTGGCGCGTTCCATTCTGAATAAGCGTTTGATTGTGCCGAAACACTGTTCGACAATATAGCGTTTTTTACTGATCAATTGATTCGCCAGCTTCTGGCGTGACGAGAGGGGTTTATTCTTGTACGCGCGATGCATGATTGCGCTCTTGATCTTTTGCTTTCTTAGAAATTGCCGATTGGCATTGCTGGCGGATCCCTTGTCGGCATACACCCGATTCGCCTCGATATGCGCACCATCGATAGCGGCTTCGAAATGCATCATTTCGCTCTGGTTGGCAGGGGCGGTGTAAACCCCGCGCACATAGCCGTCTTGTGCGTCCACCACCAGGTAACTGCGGTAGCCAAACTGCGACTTCCTGCCTTTCTTTAGCCAGGTCGCATCCGGATCCGCGCTTTGTTCTTCGATACAGTTGATTCCAGGTTGACTGCCATCTTCAAACTGAACAACCTTACCTTCTTCGGCATCCACTTCCAGTGTGATGGTCTTTTTAGGGCGTGCCGCTGACTCAATCAGCGTGGCATCAATGACCGCTCCTGTCGCACCCTTGATCATCAATCCGTGGCATTGAAGCTGTTCATTAATAGTGGCCAGCAGATCATCTAGCCGGTCGTTGGTTATTAGCCGGTTACGGAACCGGCACAAAGTGGTTTCGTCCGGTATCGCATCCGACAAGGACAGTCCGCAAAATTGCAGAAAATCAATGCGTACACACAGTGCTTGCTCCAACGCAGCGTCCGATAAACTATGCCACTGACCTAGCAGGATCGCTTTGAACATCAACAACCCATCAAACGGCTCTTGGCCTCCACCATGCGATAACTCGAGCTTGTATAAACCCGTAAGTTTCGGACGTAATTCCTCCCACTCAATTAGGGCATCAATCTTCAACAGAACATTATCTCGATTCAATCGCTCTGCTAATTCCAGTGTTCCAAAACTCATCTGCATCTTTTGCTCCAACTGTCTTTTAACCCCCTCTATTTTAGTTGGTTATTGCACTGGCAGGCAAGGTTGTGCAGGAATCTTTAATATCTGATTCGCATATTCAATGGCAAAACCACAGTAAATTGTAAGTTAAAGTTAATTGGTTGATTGGCCATAACTCCAATACAACATAAACCCCGTAAATAGCATCCCGCCCAATAGATTCCCTGCAATCACCGGCAATCCATTCCACAACCACCAATCCGCGATGGTAATATCCGCGCCCAGCCACATGCCCGCGGGAATTACGAACATATTGACGATGGCGTGTTCATAACCAAGACCGAAAAAAGTCATAATCGGCAACCACATCGCGGCGATTTTTCCGCCGGTAGTGCTGGACGCAAAAGCCATCACGGCACCCAACGTCACCATCCAGTTGCATAATATTGCGCTGGTAAAGGCCGTGATCGTGCCATCGAAACCCAATTTGGCGTACTCGAGCGTTTTAGTCTCGGCAATCACGATGGTTCGTTGCAATGCGGGAATGGTTTCCAGATCAATCGTTCCCATTTTGGTCGCCACAATACAATATAAATAGGCATACGTAACGCTGCCAATCAAGTTACCGGCCAGCACCCAGGTCCAATTGACAAGCAAACGGCTCAATGAAGCTCTTTGGGCTTTGACGGCAATTGGAATCAACGCAAAATTGCCGGTGGCCAATTCCAATCCGAGCAGCACAATCATTACGAAACCCACCGGAAACACCAAAGCCCCTGCCATGCCCCATCCTGTCTGCGTGGCTGTCAGAATCGCCAATGTAGTCGCGTAACCGAGAAAAGCGCCCGCCAAAAAACCACGGATCAGCAATTGCCTGACTGGCAGGTTCGCCTTTTTGGCACCTGCCTGCAACATGTTTTCGACAATCTCTTCCGGTTTTACATACGCCATGACCCGACTCTCCCTCCAACCCATTCAAGGCAGCGATTTTAGCGCATTATCGGATGACGTGTTTTCGGGCAAAAAAATTTGCAGCAGATCGTTCAGAAAGCGCCGACCCAGAACAGTGGGTTTAATGCGTAGATGATCATGCACCAGTAAACCGCGCTGTTCGGCCTCATCCAGATGTTGCTGCACGACAGCAATCGGTAAGCCGGTACGCTCCTGAAACAGCGGTGTATCAAATCCGCCGGTAAGTCGCAGCGCGTTCATCATGAATTCAAAGCTCCGATCTTCGACCGTCAATTCCTGCTGTACCTGAATTAATGATTCACCCATCCGGGCTTTGGCCAGATATTCCTTGGGTTGTTTATAACGCATCTGACGCACAATTTTATCGGCAAAGCTGATTTTGCTGTGCGCACCTGCACCGATACCCACATAATCCCCAAACAACCAGTAATTCACGTTATGACGTGACTCCTTCCCTGCATGGGCGAATGCCGAAGTTTCATAATTACGGTACTGATGATTCGAGGTGGTCTGCTCGATCATATCCTGCATCGCTGCAGCTGTTTCATCATCGGGCAGCTTGGGCGGAAAACGATAAAACAGCGTATTGGGTTCCAGCGTTAAGTGATACGCGGAAATATGCGTAACCCCGCGAGCACACGCTGCCTCGATATCCGCCTGAGCGTGTTCCAGGGTTTGTCCGGGTAATGCGTACATCAGGTCGAGATTGATATTATCGAAATACTTCAGTGCAATATCCACTGCCCGATGTGCTTCCTGATCATCATGCACCCGGCCTATTGCCTTCAGATGCCGTGGATTAAAGCTTTGTATGCCGATCGACAGACGATTGATGCCCGCTTTGCGGAAATCCGCAAATTTTTGCGCTTCGAACGTTCCGGGATTAGCTTCCAGCGTGACTTCGGCGAAGTGTTCCAGCGGCAGCAGTGTGCGCACTGCGGTCAACACTGCGTCCATTGCTTCGGCGCTAAATAGACTGGGCGTCCCCCCCCTAAAAAAACGCTGCTGAGTCGCCGCCCCCACACATCCTGAAGCGCAAATTCAAGATCCCGTATCAACGTGGCAACATATTCCTCCTCAGGTACCCGGCTTTCATCGGTGCGAAGTTCGTGTGAATTAAAATCACAATAAGGGCATTTTTTCAGACACCACGGAAAATGAACATATAAACTCAGTGGCGGCAGCGATTTAAGCTTCGGGGTCGGCCAATCAAGCATCGAGTTAACCGATTTTGCGTAACGTCAATAGTGGCGGACTGGATAGCGCTGAACGCGTACCCAGCAAACCTGCCACCAAAACACCGATCACACCCGCCAATGTGCCAACCACCCAGATCCACGGATTAAATGTGTAGTCGAAATGCAGAACATGCTTGCTGATGACATACGCAAGCGCACTGGCCCCGGCCGATGCAAATAACCCGGCCAATCCGCCCAGAATCGCAAACTCGGCAGCCCATGCGCGTGACAATTGCTCTCGCTTGGCGCCCAGTGTTCTGAAAATGGCTGCTTCATAAATGCGCTCATCTTGTGTTGCGGCAATTGCCGCATACAATACGGCGAACCCTCCCAACAAAGTGAATAAAAAAACAAATTCAATGGCTTGAGAAACTTGCTGGATCATTTGCTGCACCTGATTGATAACTACAGCCACATCGACGACCAGAATGCTTGGAAATGTCCTGACAAGTTCATGAATCATGGAAATTTCTGCTGGCGGCACATAGAAGCTGGTGACAAAACTGGCCGGATAGTTATCCAGCAAACCTGGAGGTACCACAACAAAAAAGTTAGCCTTGAAAGTATCCCAATCCACTTTTCTTACACTGGTAATTTTGGCCGTGAAGTGGCTTCCGGCAATATCATAAGTCAGCTCATCACCTAACTTAACGCGAATGGTTTTGGCTATGCCTTCTTCAATCGACAACTCGGCCTCATGAGTACCGGTATTCCACCAAGTCCCCTGAACAATCTGGTTATCCGATGAAAGTTCGTTTGCCCAGGTTAAATTGAATTCACGCCGTATGTGCCTCTCGGCATGCAGATCATCCTTATAGCTTTTAGGTGATACATTTTTACCATTAATCTTGACCAGTCGCCCCTTGACCATCGGATACATCGGCGGCGGCTCTATCTCATATTGCTGAAAAAATTCTTGCAGCGACTGCACTTGATCCGCTTGTATATTTACCAGGAAGTGATTTGGCGCGTTGGGAGGTAAGCTAGCGTGCCAATCATCAATCAGATCATTCTGAATCAGAGTCAGCACAAGCAATGCCATCAATCCCAATCCCAAAGCCACGGCTTGCAATACGCTAGAAATTGCACGACGATAAATACTGGCCAAACCATAGCGCCAGGCACCCCCGGCTTGATGACGCAGACCTGAAAGCACTTTAATCAGCAACCAGCCCAGGCAACCAAAAATAATAATCGCTGAAACAAACCCTGTCACGATATAAAGACCCAACTTTAGATCTTGCGCTTTCCAAATAAACAACAGCGATAAAGTTACCAATCCCAATAAATAACCTGCCAAACTGTGTGCATTGGATAAGCCGATGTCTCTACGCAACACGCGTAACGCCGGAACGCTACGCAAATTCAGCACCGGCGGCAATGCAAAACCGACTAATAACACCAAGCCAACCAGCAATCCTTGCAACGCTGGCAACCAGCTTGGCCAGGGTAATGCAGTATCCACGATACCAATCAGCCAATGCGTCAGAATTTGCTGCGCGGCAAAGCCGATCAAACAGCCGATGGCGCTGGCAATAACACCCAAGGTAGTAAAATAATACCAATAAAGATAAAACAGTTGCTGTTGGCTGGCTCCCAAGCTGCGCATCACAGCACATCCATCCAAATGGCGCTGAGTAAACCGGCGCACCGCCAATGCGATTGCTGCGGCTGCCAAAACCACGCTGGCCAATGCGGCCAGACTTAAGAATTTTTCCGCACGCTCCAACGCGGCTTTAATCTCGGGACGCGCATCGCGAATGCCTTCCACTCTTTGTGCTTTTGTCAGTTGTGGTTTTATCCAATCGCGGAATTGCTGCACTGCCTTTACTTCACCGGCCACCAGCAGCTGATACGAAACACGGCTACCTTCCTGAATCAAATCCGTTTCCGATAAATCGGATGCATTGATCATGGCACGTGCACCCATGTTGATAAATCCTACCGAGTGATCCGGTTCGCGTACAACCAGTTCAGTTACGGTTAGTTGCGCCGCCCCGACATCGACCACATCGTTTGCTTTCAGATCAAGGCGCGTCATGACTTTCTCATCCACCCAAATAGTACCCGGTTGCGGTATGGTGTCTGCGATCGTAATTTCTGGCTGCTCTGCACGCGATATTGACGACCGGCTGGCCAGATGTATACGCCCGCGTAAGGGATATCCCTCAGTTACCGCTTTAATTTCCGTGAGCAAATTATTCTCACCATCAGAAATCATGCTGGGAAACTTGGTTAACGAGGATATTGTTAACCCTAATCGACTGGCCTCATCAGCATAAGTCTCCGGCAAAGGTCGGCTCGAAATGACCAGTAAATCGGCGCCCAATAATTGATTACTTTCACGCGTGAGGGCCAACTCCACTCGCTCGGCAAAAAAACCTACCGTGGTCATACCGCTCACTGCAATGATCAATGCCAACACCAGAACATTAAGCTCACCTGCGCGCCAATCACGGCATAGCATACGGAAAGACAATTTCAAATGGCTCATAATGAAAATTATCACTGTACTGAAAAGATAGAATGAATAGCAATAATGCCAAGCTTCTGCAACTATTGCACCAATTTGCCGTCCGCTAAACGAATCTGACGCGAACAGCGCCGTGACAATGCTTCATCATGAGTAACCAGAACCAATGTCGTACCATGCTCACGATTAAGCTCAAACATGAGATCAATGATCTGTATACCGGTAGCCGAGTCAAGATTCCCAGTGGGTTCATCCGCCAGCAATAACTTAGGATCCGTGGCAAAAGCACGTGCAATGGCAACCCGTTGCTGCTCTCCCCCGGACAATTGTTTAGGGTAATGATTCAGGCGTTTGGCCAGTCCTACGCGCTCCAGCAATTTTCGGGCAATTGCTTCAGCATTTTTGTTCTGTTGAGAAAGCTCCAAAGGCAACATCACATTCTCAATCGCCGTTAATGCTGGCAATAATTGAAATGATTGAAAAACAAAACCCAGAATTTTTCCGCGCAAAGCCGCGCGGCTATCCTCATCCAATGTAAAAATATCGACTGCATCCAGATGAACTTTCCCTGCGGTTGGCAAATCCAATCCTGCCAGTAAGCCTAATAAAGTAGATTTTCCCGAACCGGATGCGCCTATAATTGCAACAGCTTCACCCGCATATACTTGCAGATCGATATCTTGCAATATGGTAAGTTGTGTATCTCCGGTATTGACCTGCTTGGTCAATGCATGAGTCCAAAGAATGGATTGATTAACATGGTTATCTAACATGAAAAAAAAATTCCTGATTATTCTGATTGTTGTTTTTACTATCTGCGCTCCGGCAGTCGCATCGACCAACACTATCATGGTCTTTGGCGATAGCTTATCCTCCAGTTATGGCATATCGACCGAAGCAGGCTGGGTTACATTGCTGGAACAACGATTACAGTCAAAGTATGCTGATTATCGCATCATCAACGCAAGCATCAGCGGCGAAACGGCATTGGGAGGGCGCAATCGAATCCGACAAGCACTTGAAACACATCGTCCCGAGATTGTCATCGTCGAACTTGGTGGAAATGACGGTTTACGCGGCGCATCAATCAAATCCATTTATGAGAATCTGGCTGCCATTATAGAAGAATGTCAACAAAACAATGCATTGGTTTTACTTGCCGGCATGCAGTTACCACCGAATTATGGCAGAACGTATACGCAAAAGTTCCAAGCGATCTTTCCGCAATTGGCCGAAAATTATCAAATCAAATTAATACCATTCTTACTAGCTGGTTTTGGCGATAAACATGAATTCTTCCAAGCTGATGGAATACATCCTACCGAAGTCGCGCAGAAAAAAATTGCAGAAAATGTCTGGGAAGTTTTGCAAACCATGTTTAAAACTGAACAAATTGCCACCAATCCTGATATTTAATTGTATATTGTATCATCGCAACTTCATAAGAAGAACTTAAACTAAGGCGTTAGAATCGATCCAGATCGTCGATGAATTTCTGCAGATCACTGGACAAAGGCGAACGCAGATTCATACGTTGTCCTGAAACGGGGTGTGCGATTTGCAGCGAATGTGCGTGCAAAAACATACGCGTCAGTTTATTCTTCCCACGACCGCCATCTTTAGCGAGACGCTTATTGATCTCAAAATTACCATATTTATCATCTCCTAGGATAGGAAAACCCAAATGTGCAAGGTGAACACGGATTTGATGCGTGCGGCCAGTTTTTATTTCTGCATCCAATAAACTGAAATTATCCCAAGATTTATCCAGCTTAAATATCGAATGAGAAGACATCGGCTTGTTGCCAGGGCGAATGCTGGTGACTACAGCAACCCGTCTTTCACCGCTGGCCGTCACATATTTGTCAAGCGCTAGCTTTACATGCTGTTTAGCATTGCTCCACTTGCCTTTGACCATAACCAGATAGTGCTTCTCCACCAAGCCTTCGCGGATTTGTCGATGCAATTCCACCAGTGCACTGCGTTTCTTTGCCAATAACAGCACACCCGAAGTTTCCCGATCCAAACGATGCACCAACTCTAGAAATTTCCATGATGGATTTTGCGCACGCAATTGCTCGATCACACCAAAGCTGATGTTACTTCCACCATGAACAGCCATTCCACTAGGCTTGTCAATAGCCAGCACTGCATCATCCTCATATAGATGAGTAAAAGAGAAAAAATTTACACAAGTAATTGCGGCTCGATGGAAAGAATCTTTTGTTTCAATCTTAACTGGCGGAATTCTCATCATATCGCCTAATTGCAATCGATAGTTAGCGTCTATCCGCTTTCCGTTAACACGCACCTGACCGCTTCTTATTAATTGATACAAATGATTTTTGGGTACACTCCTAAATCGTTTGAATAAAAAATTATCGATCCGCTGATCATCTCCATCTTCTTTCACACGCTCTTTGATTATTGATGTAATAGATTCCATACTTTAATTATATATTTGATTTAATGAAATCCCAGATATAATATGTAAGCTCGAGGGGGTAGAAAGGGTATTAATCATTATTTCTCTGTAAAAATTAAAGCATTCAAGACAAAATATGCATTATAAATTCGCTGATCAAACCCATGTACTGTGAGAGTAACGAATTGTCGGATTTAAACAAAGTGGCGTTTGGAACTTTATGTAAAATCTGTTACCTTAAACAGCTTGCATAATATCTATAAATATCGTTGAGCTTAAAACTATAAAGCAACTCAACATATTAAATAAATTAATAAAAAGAAACACATAATTGACAAATATTTTTTGTAATTCAAACAATAAACTCAAAACTCGTCATTACAACTACGTACACCGAAAAAATCTATCTATTCGACAGATTATGGATAGTGCATGGACAAATAAAACACGTAAGGTTTGTAAATGAAACGAATGTTATTTAATGCAACACAACCTGAAGAGTTGCGCGTTGCAATAGTAAGCGGTCAAACGCTGGTTGACCTCGATATAGAATCTGTAAGCAAAGAACAACGTAAAAGCAATATCTATAAAGCTGTTATTACACGCGTCGAACCCAGTCTGGAGGCTGCGTTTGTTGATTATGGCTGTGAAAGACATGGTTTCTTGCCATTTAAAGAAATCGCCCCTTCATGTTTTGCTGAAAGTGACACTCCTAATGCGCGAATCCAGGATCTTCTGCAGGAAGGGCAAGAACTCATCGTTCAAGTCGACAAAGACGAACGGGGAACTAAGGGCGCTGCATTAACGACTTATATCTCTCTAGCCGGTCGGTATTTGGTTTTAATCCCTAATAATTCCAATAGTGGCGGCGTATCGCGCCGCATCACAGGTGAAGAACGCAATGATTTACGCGAAGTCATTGCAAAACTTGAAATTCCCACGGATATGAGCATTATTGCCAGAACTGCCGGAATCGGTCGCAGCAAAGAAGAACTGCAATGGGATTTGAACTACTTGACACAACTTTGGTATGCTATTGAAGAAGCTGCCAATAATCAGGACGGTGTTTTTCTGATTTATCAAGAAAGCAGCTTGGTTATCCGTGCAATTCGTGATTATTTTAGCCAAGAAATCGGTGAAATCCTGATTGATAGCCGTGATATCTATGAACAAGCCAGTCAATTTATGGCGCACGTTATGCCTGCAAATGTGGATCGTCTTAAGTTTTATCATGATGATGTCCCATTATTCTCACGCTTTCAAATTGAACATCAGATAGAAACAGCCTATTCCAGACAGGTTTCTCTTCCTTCAGGCGGTGCGATCGTTATCGATCACACTGAAGCATTGGTTTCCGTTGACGTAAACTCAGCCCGTGCAATCCGCGGCCTGGATATTGAGCATACTGCACTCAATACCAATCTTGAAGCAGCGGATGAAATTGCTCGTCAATTGCGATTACGGGATTTGGGTGGATTAATTGTTATCGATTTTATCGATATGGATGTACAGCGCAATCAGCGTGAAGTTGAAGCTCGATTGCATGAGGCATTGCGGCAAGACCGCGCACGTATTCAAGTAGGAAAAATTTCGCGCTTTGGATTACTGGAATTATCCCGCCAACGCTTACGCCCTTCATTAGGGGAAAGCAATTACATTCCATGCACGCGATGCCAAGGCACTGGCTTCATCCGTGGCACCGATTCTTCAGCGCTGCATATACTAAGAATCATCCAGGAAGAAGCAATGAAAGAAAACACCAACACGTTGCATGTTCAATTGCCGGTTGATGTGGCAACCTTCTTGTTAAACGAAAAACGTGCGGAAATTTATGACATTGAAATGCGTCAAAGGATCAATATTGTTCTGATCCCCAATATTCATATCGAAACGCCTAACTATAGTATTAATCGTTTACGCCAGGAAGACCTAAGATCAAATGAAGCAGTCGCCAGTTATAAATTGGTGGAGAAAAATACTGAAGATAACAACCTGGTATTTTCAGAACAGAAAAATAAACCTACCCGTCCACAAGCCGCAGTTCAAGGTATAACCCCTACTCTACCCGCCCCGGTGCGCGAAGATAAATCACGCGACACTTCGTTGCTGGATAAATTCTTCAGTTGGTTTAAACCTGTCAGGAATGAAGAGATCACAACCGATCTTGAAAAAAAAACAACAGATTGACATTGATAAAAACAAGATGTCTCAAGAACGCACGCGGTCGAGAGGGCGGCGTGGAAGAAATCGCAATGAGCGCAATAAAGATGCCTCTATGCACAAGCAAGCTAAACCAGGCGAATTGACAGATTCCGGTGTCACTGAGGCAACACCAGCAGAATACGCCATCTCAGCGGAACCTGGTTATTCACCAGAGCTATCTACAGAACGAAAAAATGTCAGAAACAAGCCTTCTCCGCAATCCACTCCGGATCTTGAAGAAAAATTACTGTCAAACAATACACTGATCAGTGAAACAGAAAATCATGACGGCATAGATGCAAAACCCGTGGATCGTAAACGTACGCGTCGGCATCGCGGAAATAAGAATCGCGATCAATCCGTACGCGCTAAAACTTCGGTTGAGAATCAGGATGCTCCGGATACTCCATCGACTAATGAAGAGAATTCGGCAAATTTTATACAGGATATTGAAACATCAATGCCGGTCATTGAACCTGCTAAGAAGCAATCTGGGAGAAAAGAAATTGCAAAACACCCTGCTGACGATCCTGAAATAACCGGTAGCAATAATCTTCCGGATGAATCGCCTATTGCACAGCAACAACCTGAAGCCCGTGTCACTAAAACACTTCCGGATTTCACGGAAAGTGGCCTCGTGATGATAGAAACACCGCCCGAAAAAGTTGAACTGGTAACCGAAGAAATCATTATTCCTAAAAGACCACGAAGAAGAAAAACCAAGCAAATCTCCGATGCCCCCGTTGAGCCGTTAATGCAAATCGAAACACGCGAATGAGGCCTGTGCACGCTGCACAAGCGCATATAATTTTCTAGTGCGCCTGTTCCCAGTTATCTCCGACTCCGATCTCGATTACTAGCGGTACATCAAGCTGTAAAACATTGCCCATATATTTGGGCAGGCTAGATTTTATTAATGCAACCTCATCATCAGGAACCTCCAGAACCAATTCATCATGGACTTGCATAATCAGCTTGCTGAGTAATTTTTCCTTGTGTAGCCAGTTGTGTACCGCGATCATTGCCAGCTTGATAATATCAGCGGCAGTTCCTTGCATGGGCGCATTAATGGCAGCCCGTTCCGCCCCTTGTCGGCGATTGCCATTGGCATTGTTAATCTCGGGCAACCATAGCCTGCGTCCCAGTACAGTTTCCACATAACCCAGCCGTCTGGCTTTCTCGCGGGTTTGCTGCATATAGCTCTCCACTTTCGGATACCGGGCAAAATAACGCTCCATATAAGCACGAGCAGCACTACGCTCAATGCCCAATTGCGTCGCCAAACCGAACTCAGACATACCGTAAATCAAGCCAAAATTTATCACCTTAGCATAGCGACGTTGTTCTTGACCAACCTGATTCAGGGGAATGCCCAGAATTTCTGCAGCCGTTGCGCTATGGATATCTTCTCCGGCTGCAAACGCTTTTAACAAACCCTCGTCTTGAGAAATATGCGCCATGATGCGTAATTCTATCTGTGAGTAATCGGCTGAAATAATCCGGTATCCCGCAGGTGCTATAAACGCTTCACGAATTCTGCGGCCCTCGCTGGTACGCACTGGAATATTTTGCAGATTAGGATCCGAACTGGCCAGGCGACCAGTTACAGCAACGGCTTGGGAATAATTGGTATGCACCCGCCCGGTATTGCGATCCATCATAAGCGGTAATTTATCCGTATATGTGGATTTCAATTTAGACAAACTACGATAATTAAGTAATAACTTCGGTAATGGATAATCCAATGCAAGCTGTTGCAACACATCTTCATCGGTAGAGGGAACACCCGTAGGTGTTTTTTTGACGATCGGTAATTTAAGCTGGTGAAACAAAATTTCCTGTATCTGCTTGGGTGAATTCAAATTAAATGGCTGTCCGGAAATGGCATAGGCTTGTTGTTCCAGCGCATGCAATTTTTCACCCAGTTCGTGACTCTGCTTTTGTAACAGTTTGTAGTCCAATAAAACGCCATTTCTCTCAATTTCAAATAACACATTTAGTATCGGCATTTCGATTTCACGATAGATGTGATTCAATTGCGCGTTACTTTGGATATTGGGATACAACGTTTGATGCAAACGAAGCGTGATATCCGCATCTTCCGCAGCATACTGCGTGGCGGTATCAATTGCTACTTCATCGAATCCGATACGTTTGACGCCTTTCCCGGTGACATCGTCATAACCGATCGTCTTAACATCGAGATGGCGCAACGCCAAACTATCCATATTATGAGGACGATGAGATTCCAGCACATAGGATTGCAACAATGTATCATGAGCAATACCGTTCAACTGAATACCATGGTTGGCAAAAACATGTTTATCGTATTTTAAATTCTGTCCTAATTTGGGCTTCGTTCCACTCTCCAGCCACGGCTTAAGTTTTTTTAATGCACTATCAAGCGAAAGTTGCTGCGGCACCCCGGGATACCTATGCATCAACGGAAAGTAAGCCGCATGATGGCTCTCAACGCAAAACGAAATACCCACCAATTTTGCCTGCATTGGATTCAGACTGGTTGTTTCGCTATCGATCGATACCAGCTGCGCTGAATCCAATCTAGTTAGCCAATCATCCAATTCCGCGTCTGTAAAGATCGTTTGATAGGTTACTGATTGACCCAAAGCGGCTTTATCGTTTCCGCCATCACTCGTGGTTAGCTGATTTTCACCGACAATTGCTGATCCCGATTGATTCGGATTTGCAGCTCCTCCCTGTTGACGTAACTCACGCAACGACGTCTTCATATCCAGCTGCTCGTAAAGCCGTGCCAGTTGTTCGGTATCCTGAGGCTGCAGAGCTAGATCCGTGATTTTAACCGGTAGATTTACATCACATTTGATGGTGATTAACTGGCGCGCGGTATCGAACCAATCCAATGCTTTGCGTAAATTATCACCTATTGCCCCTTTGATTTCATCGGCATGCACAATGATGTTATCCAGTGATCCATATTGCGTCAACCATTTCACGGCTGTTTTGGGCCCTACTTTGTGCACACCGGGGACATTGTCTGACGTATCGCCTACCAGCATCAGGTAATCCAACATGCGCTCCGGCGACACACCAAACTTGGCTAACACGCTCGCTTCATCAAGTACTTCATTACTCATGGTATTGACCAATGAAATATGAGAATTCACCAGTTGTGCAATATCTTTATCTCCAGTGGAGATGATGCACCGCATATCAGCTTCGACCGCCCGTCTCGCCAAGGTACCGATGACATCATCCGCCTCCACGCCGTCAATAATCAACATTGGCCAGCCCATAGCACGGATACAGGCATGCAAGGGTTCGATCTGGGCTGCCAGTTCCATAGGCATAGACGGTCTATGCGCTTTATACTCAGGATAGATCTTGTCTCGAAAAGTTTTACCTTTTGCATCAAACACGCACGCGCTATAATCCGCGTGGTAATCCTTGTGCAAACGCCGCAACATATTGAGAACACCATGAATAGCGCCCGTTGGTTCATTATTGCGATTACGTAAATCAGGCAATGCATGATAAGCACGGTATAAATACGATGAACCATCAACCAGTAACACTGTTTTCATTTATAAATTTCCTATGAGCTTGCAAGATAAACCTAAATCGATCGCCCCCCTGTCCGTGGACAAACCCTGGTCAGCCAAAGAGTCATGGCGCTTGTTTGGAATTATGGCAGAATTTGTAGAAGGAACAGAACGACTCGATACCATTCAACCCGCTGTCAGCATTTTTGGCAGTGCGCGCACTCATCCCAACAGCCCACACTATAAATTAGCCGAGCAAATTGCCAAACAACTTTCTGATGCCGGCTTTGCGGTAATCTCCGGTGGCGGTCCGGGTATTATGGAAGCCGCGAATAAAGGTGCTTATTACGGAAAATCACCCAGCATCGGTTTGAATATCCAATTGCCACATGAACAACACCGCAACGCATTTCAGGATATCAGCCAGACTTTTCGGCATTTCTTTGCCCGCAAATATATGTTTGTTAAATTTGCTACCGCTTACGTCGTGCTTCCCGGCGGGTTCGGAACATTGGATGAACTTATGGAAGCGTTAACCCTGGTGCAAACAGGAAAAACTCGTAAAATGCCTATTATCCTTGTTTATTCAGAATTCTGGCACGGCTTGCTCGACTGGTTCCGGCACGCGTTGATTGCCGAAGGGTTTATCTCAACCGATGATATGAATCTGATTCAAGTCATCGATGAACCCGAACAAGTTGTCAGCGCAATTTTTCAATATTACGAAACCAGTGGATTTGAGCCATCCGCTGCTGAACGAGAAATTCAACTCAATTTGTAACCCTCAACAGCGATTTTAGGTAGAATACGGGAATCCTGACCCGCCGGGAATCACTCATGTACCTATACCAACTTATTTTAATTGTATCCCTATGTTCTATACTGCCTGCAATGGCAGAGTCAGGACATCCTCAGCAATCGAAGAAACCTAAGCACCCCGACAATCTTATACCCTTACCTGAAGTTCCGGAGCTTCCCCCTGAAACCGATTCTTCACCGCTGCTTCCTGAAATTCCGGTAGATCCTGAGCTGGAAACCGAAGTCACCATTATTAAACGTGGCGAGGATATTATTGAAGAACATCGCGTGAACGGTGAACTTCTGATGATCAAAGTGATTCCGCGTATTGGCCCACCTTACTATCTGAAAAAGAATCCTATCAGGAGTCATCACGACCATGCAGGTGAAGGTGGCATTGATGTTAATCCACCCATGTGGCAAATATTGAGATTCTGATGATAATGAGTATGCAGATATCTATTTCCATGAATAATCGGTACTTCTACTTTCGCACTTTTATTTCTTGCTAATTCATGTCTGTTTTCACACCTGTTACCGATAACCAGCTTAACACTTGGTTGAAAGATTACGAACTTGGGAAACTCATCCATTTACAAGGCATCACATCAGGTATAGAAAATACCAATTATTGGGTCACCACTACGCAAGGCAAATTTGTTTTAACTCTTTTTGAAAAACTTACCAGCCATGAACTGCCCTATTATCTGAATCTAATGGCACATTTGTCACAACATAACATACCCTGCCCCGAACCAATCCCGCGGTTGGACCGGCGGTTACTGGGCGAACTGAACGGTAAGCCGGCAACAATAGTTACATGTTTACCCGGACAATCAGTGATTCATCCAACCGCCACGCAATGCACGGAAGTCGGCACTGTTCTAGCTAGAATGCATTTAGCAGGAGGCTCGTATCACGGAAAAATGAATAATCCTCGCGGATTAAAATGGTGGCAAGCCCGAGCACCCGAGATCACACCTTTTTTATCCCATGCAGAAAATCATCTGCTCCAGACTGAATTGGATTTTCAATTAACACAACCCAAAATCACACTACCCAATGGAATTATCCACGCCGATTTATTTCGCGACAATATTCTGTTTACCGATCATACAGTAGGTGGCGTCATTGATTTTTATTTTGCCTGCAATGATAATTTTTTATACGATCTGGCCATTACTGTAAACGACTGGTGCATGACTCAAAACAAAACTTTGGATGAAACTTGCACACTTTCCCTGTTGAAAGCTTATCATGATATTCGCCCACTCACTACAGCCGAACACGATGCTTGGCCTGTCATGCTGCGCGCAGGGGCGTTACGTTTTTGGATTTCGCGATTGTACGACTATCATTTGCCACGTCCAGGGGAATTAACGCATGCCAAAGACCCAGCACACTTCCGGGAAATATTGGAAAACCATGCCGCAGATCCGATGAAACTGCGGCAACTCTGGCTCTAAATCATTATTCATACTATTCATAGAATTCAACTGGAGAAACATCAATGGAATTTCATCAAGTTAATGCAAAACAGGGACTGCAATGGATCTTAAGCGGTTTCTATCTGTTCCGCAAAGCACCGCTGGCTTGGGTATTTGTGTGCTTTTCCTTGATGTTGATCGCTATCACCATGTCATTGGTGCCACTATTGGGAAAATTTATTTTTACCTTGATTTCACCCGTTTTTCTAGCCGGCATCATGCTGGGCTGTAAAGACATGGAACAGGGTAGACCCTTGGATATATCGCATTTATTCATGGCGTTCAAAACCAATCCGGTGCCATTAATCACGATCGGGGGTATTTATTTGATCGGGCAAATTCTGATTATTGGCTTGGTCATCATGATCGGAGGTTCTCAAATGACGGATATGCTGCTATATGGGAAACGAGTCGACGAAAGCGAGCTTATGGGCGTAATGAGCAATCTCCTTACAGCCTCATTAATCACATTAGCGCTTTCCATTCCGCTCATGATGGCGTCCTGGTTTTCCCCGCTATTGGTAATTTTCCACAATATTCCACCCATTGTTGCAATGCAAAAAAGCTTTTTTGCTTGCTTAAGAAACTTTATACCTTTTCAACTCTATGGCATCACGCTCATCCTTCTAACCATTCTGAGCATAATGCCTTACGGCGTCGGACTGGTGATTTTGATCCCGACGATTTTCACTTCCATTTATGTGAGTTATAAAGATATTTTCCTGAATGAGCCGCTTCGATTCAAAAATAACGAGTCCGGGCACAACTATCAACAAGCCAATTGGGTTGCTGATAACACTGCAGGATCGAAAAGAATCGAAACTGAAACCAAGCAACAATCTCATGAATCGGAAAGCAAAGCGGTAGATTCGAATTCCGGGGAACTCGTTCAGTGCGCACACTGCAACTTATTTGTACCGCAGAGCGAAGCCATCAA
Source organism: Nitrosomonas ureae (assembly GCF_001455205.1). NCBI lineage: Bacteria > Pseudomonadati > Pseudomonadota > Betaproteobacteria > Nitrosomonadales > Nitrosomonadaceae > Nitrosomonas > Nitrosomonas ureae. The sequence continues at coordinate 1,836,722 of NZ_CP013341.1, read as the reverse complement.
AGATAAAGAACAATTTTTTTGTAGCGAGGAGCACCATAAGCTGTACCAACCCAAAAACAAATCTCCCTCATGATCAGGGGCTATTAAAAAATTGAGTTGATCTGATAATAAAAATGCGACAGAAGCCCGGTCTCGACTACACTCCGGAATTCTCTATTCATTACCCCATTCCGGGCCAATAATAACTATCCGGCAATGGCCGCTTACCGAATATCGCCTGCCCAACCCTCACCACCGTTGCGCCTTCTTCAATCGCCAGCTCATAATCTCCCGACATGCCCATTGATAGCTCATCAAATGCCAATCCAGCCGGTGCTTCTTGGCGCAACATGGCTTGGATTTCACGCATTTTGACGAAGCACTCGCGCACCCGATCGTGATCGGAAGAGAAAATAGCCAATGTCATCAACCCCTTAATATGCAATGACGAATAATTAGGGAGTTTCTGCACGAAGTCGCGCACGTCCTCAGGAGGAAGACCGAACTTGCTGGCCTCGCCGGAACTATTGACCTGCACATACACATCAATCGCCCGTCCTTCATTTTGCAGACGCTTGTCGAGCTCCTCGGCAACTTTAAGGCTATCGAGCGCTTGGAATTCATTGGCGAAGCGCGCCAGATATTTGGCTTTATTGGTTTGCAAATGACCTATGACCGCCCATTTGATGTTTAAATCGCTCAATACCTCGGATTTCTCGCGTGCTTCCTGAATCTTGTTTTCGCCCATTTCGTGACAACCTGCAGCGTAGGCAATACGCAATCTTTCTGCTGGAACCGTTTTGGTAACCGGCAGCAATCGCACACTGGCAGGATCGCGTCCCGCTTTTTTGCAAGCGTCAACAATGCGTTGTCTCACGATTGCGAGATTATTCTGGATATCTTTGAATTGCTGCTCTGCATTAAGTTCCACGGGCCGCTCCTGTTATGCGAGAAATTAATTTTTCCTGGATGCTTGGTGAAAAACCATTTTCCACTGGTTTTTCCGGTACTGCCAAATTGAGGTTCTGGTGGATCCTGCGCCATTCATGTGATTCGGTTTGTGCAACGAATAAATCGCCAGCACCATATCATCAGTTAATGCTTTAATACGAAAATCCTTAAAGGTCCATTGAATGTGCTTATCTTTGTGTAACAACCAATCGATCACGTCGTTTCTGGTACGAATTTCTCCGTTACTATCAACTTCTTCAAAATTCTCCGCCAACAATTCGTCGATCAATTCAGGATGCGCAGCCAGATCACTTTGCAATAACTTAAGCTCCAATTGTTGGATCTGTTTAACAAAAACATTCAATTCCATACAGACAATTACTTAACCCGCATTCCGGGTTGTGCACCGGTATCGGGTGACAAAATGAATAACTCACCTGGATTGCCGCTGCCCGCAGCCAACACCATGCCCTCCGATAAACCGAATTTCATTTGCCGTGGCGCGAGATTAGCAACCATCACGGTCAGCCGTCCTTTAAGCAGTTGCGGATCGTAGGCGGATTTAATACCGGCAAAAACCACACGTTGCTCGCTGCCGATATCGAGCGTTAGCTTCAATAATTTTTCCGCGCCTGGCACGTGCTCTGCATTGACAATTTTAGCGATACGCAAATCAATTTTACTGAATTCGTCGATGGAAATGGTTTCGGCAAGTGGCGCAACTGCATGTTGTTTCTTCTCCGCATGCCTTATCGGTACATCTTGCGCTGTAGGCGCCAAACTTTGCGTGTTGGCTGCAATTAACGCATCGATTTGCTTTGGATCGATACGTGTCATCAAATGCTGGTAAGTATTGATCTTATGGCCCGCAGGCAGCAATAGATTGGAAACCGGTTGAGCGTCGCGCAGCTGCGGCCAGGTCAAAGGTGCACAATTAAGAAAGGCTTCTATTTGTTGCGCAGTGGCCGGCAGGATCGGTTTCAGGTAGCGCGATAGCAAATAAAACAATTGAACGCCAAGACTGCAAGTACGTTGCAAATCATCACTACGATCGGGATTTTTGGCGATTTCCCATGGCGCGAGTTGGTGAATCATTTCGTTTGCTTCGTCAGCAAATTTCATGATTTGGCGAATAGCGGCAGAATATTCACGCGCTTCAAATGCTTGTTCAATAACATCCGGCCTCCATGCGGCAAAATGCTTATTCACCATCTGCTGCAGAGCTTGATACTGCGCGCCATCAACCAATCCGCCATCAAATCGTTTGCTGATAAAACCCGCACAGCGACTAGCAATGTTGATGAACTTGCCAATCAAATCTGAATTGACGCGCGCGACGAAATCTTCCAGATTCAAGTCGATATCTTCCAATGTGCTGTTCAGCTTGGCTGCGTAGTAGTAACGCAGCCATTCGGGGTTCAAACCTTGTCTCAAATAACTTTCCGCAGTGATAAACGTGCCGCGCGACTTGCTCATTTTTTCACCATTCACCGTCAGAAAACCATGCGCGAAAATCTTCGTCGGTGTGCGATATCCGGCATTTTTCAGCATCGCAGGCCAAAATAGCGCGTGAAAATACAAAATATCCTTGCCAATGAAGTGATACAGTTCCGTATCGGATTGCGGCTGCCAAAATTCATCGAACTGAATCCCTTGCCGTTCGCATAAATTCTTGAAGCTACCCATGTAACCCACCGGTGCATCAAGCCAGACATAAAAATACTTACCGGGTGCATCGGGAATTTCAAAACCGAAATAAGGAGCATCGCGCGAAATATCCCAATCCGAAAGCTTATTTTCCCCTGTTTCTCCGACCCACTCGCGCATTTTGTTGGCGGCCTCAAGCTGTAAATGATTGCCTTCACAAGCCCAATCCCGTAAAAAATCAACGCAACGAGGATCGGACAAGTTAAAGAAATAATGTTCGGATGATTTATTGATCGGCTTTGCACCCGATACAGCGGAATAGGGATTTTTCAGTTCGGTTGGCACATACGCCGCGCCGCATACCTCGCACGAATCGCCGTACTGATCTTTTGCCCCGCACTTCGGACACTCTCCTTTGACAAACCGGTCCGGCAGGAACATATTTCTGACCGGATCGTAAAGTTGTTCAATGCCACGCACAGCAATTAAACCCGCAGCTTTTAGCTTAGCGTAGATATCTTCGGAGAAATGCCGTGTTTCCGCTGAATGCGTACTGTAATAATTGTCAAATTGAATATGAAATCCGCTAAAATCTCCTAAGTGCTCCGAATGAACGCGCGCGATCAAAGCTTCCGGGGTGATGCCTTCTTTTTCCGCGCGCAACATAATCGGCGTACCATGCGTATCATCGGCACACACATAATAGACCTCATGTCCGCGCATTTTCTGAAATCGCACCCAGATATCGGTTTGAATATATTCCACCAGATGACCTAAATGGATACTGCCGTTGGCGTAAGGAAGTGCAGAAGTAACCAGAATTTTTCGCTTGCTCATTCGCTATTCATAGCTCGCATTGAATAAACGTCAATTGTAACAAACTGTGTACGCATTCCTGATATTTGTTACCATCTCTTTATTAAATTGTTAGCCGCTAACCGGCAGTAATAAGGAGTTTTGGAGTGACCATTTCTGAACAACAAATACAAGTAATTCTCTCTCAGACCATTGATCCAACAACGGGCAATGATTATATCACCGCAAAAACCGTGCGTTCGATTCGGGTTGAGCAAAACAACGCTGCGATTGACATCGAATTGGGATATCCCGCCAATAGCGTTAAAAATGCGGTACAAAATCAGATCATCGAGGCTTTACGTTCAATACCCGGCATTGCAAATATCCAGGTGACGGTGACTAGTAAAATTATCCCGCATGGTGTGCAACGAGGTGTCAAACTGATTCCCAGTGTCAAAAATATCATCGCAGTCGCATCCGGCAAGGGTGGTGTCGGAAAATCCGCAACGGCAGTTAATCTGGCTCTGGCATTAGCAGCGGAAGGCGCATCCGTAGGCATTCTGGATGCCGATATTTATGGACCGTCACAACCTCAAATGCTAGGTATAACAGGACACCCGGAGTCATTTGATGGCAAAACCATGGAGCCAATGCAGGCACATGGTATTCAAGCGATGTCGATCGGTTTGCTGGTTGATGTTGAGACCCCGATGGTTTGGCGCGGCCCGATGGTTACGCAAGCCTTGCAGCAATTATTGAACGATACCAATTGGAAAGATCTGGATTATTTAATTGTTGATTTACCACCAGGCACTGGCGATATTCAATTGACGCTGGCGCAAAAAATACCGGTAACCGGCGCCGTGATTGTCACAACGCCGCAGGATATTGCCTTATTGGATGCTCGCAAGGGCTTAAAAATGTTTGAAAAAGTAGGTATTCCGATTCTGGGCATTGTCGAAAATATGAGCACGCATACCTGCTCACAATGTGGGCATACCGAACCGATATTTGGTACCGGCGGTGGTGAAAAGATGTGTCAGGATTACAATGTGGAATTTCTCGGTGCTTTGCCACTCGATATCAAAATTCGCGAGCATACGGATACGGGAAAACCCAGCGTCGTTGCTGAACCGGAAGGAAAAATAGCCGGAATCTACCGGTTGATTGCACGGCGCATTGCCGTCAAGGTCGCCGAATGCGCCGAAGATCATTCTGAATTGTTCACCAAAATCATTATGGAAAATGACTAGGAGCCGCTAAAGCATGACAATTAAGTCAGACAAATGGATACGCCGCATGGTCCTGGAATACGGCATGATTGAGCCATTCGAACCCGATCAAATTCGTCAAAAGGATAATCAACGGATTGTTTCCTACGGCACATCAAGCTATGGTTACGATATCCGTTGTTCTGATGAATTTAAATTGTTCACCAATATCAATTCAACGATTGTTGATCCGAAGAATTTCGACTCCAACTCATTTGTTGATGTCAAAAATAATGTATGCATCATTCCACCCAATTCCTTCGCCCTGGCCCGCACTGTCGAATATTTCCGTATCCCGCGCAATATATTAACCATTTGTCTGGGCAAATCCACATACGCCCGCTGCGGCATCATTGTCAATGTAACCCCTTTTGAACCGGAGTGGGAAGGGTATGTGACATTGGAATTCTCCAATACCACACCTCTACCAGCTAAAATCTATGCCAATGAAGGTGTTGCACAAGTAATATTTTTTGAAGCGGATGAAGTTTGTGAAACTTCATATAAGGATCGAGGCGGCAAATATCAAGGACAGCATGGCGTGACGCTGCCAAAAATCTAAAGTTGTATTTCTTAATCAGCGTGAAAGCGCTTTGATTTGACGCAAGAAAATTTCACCTTGATCCAGCAATTTTTCGTCTTACTGATGTTTATCTCTCTTTCCGCAGCTTTGCCAGTGGAAGCACAGAATCGTATTTCCTTGCCGCGAACAAGTTTGGGGCCCAATGATATCGCGGTCATCATTAATGAAAACGATCCATTGTCGCGACAAATAGGCAATTACTACCTGCAAGCTAGACAAATACCCGAAACAAACATCATTAAACTACGCTTCTCATCTAAACTTAGCATTATAACCCCAAAGGAATTCAAGCAACTAAAAGCAACTATTGACCAGCTTACCCCTAAACATGTGCAGGCATTCGCAGTTGCCTGGACTACGCCATACCGAGTTGGTTGCATGTCGTTAACATCCGCGTTGGCTTTTGGTTTCGACAAGAAATACTGCGCCGAACCCTGTGGATCGACCGCTCTTAGTCCTTATTTCAATTCGTCCAGCCTTTATCCCTACGACGATTACAAGCTGCGCCCTGCGATGATGCTGGCCGGAACCTCTTTCGAACACATCAAGGCATTGATCGACCGTGGCATACGTTCAGATTACAGCTTTCCTAAAGGCCAAGCCTATTTAATGAATACTTCGGATAAAGCACGCAACAGTCGGGCAACCAGCTTTACACAAGCTGCGGAAGAGCTGGGTGAGCTATTTCCCCTACAAATACTAGCAGCCGATTATATTTCTGAGCGCAAGGATGTGCTTTTTTACTTTACCGGTTTGAAAAAAGTGCCTATGCTCGAAACATTGTATTTTCTTCCAGGCGCTTTAGCAGATCATTTAACGTCAGCTGGCGGCATGTTGACTGATTCTCCGCAAATGAGCAGTTTACGATGGCTGGAGGCCGGAGCTACAGCAAGCTATGGAACCGTTGTTGAGCCGTGTAGTTTTTCACAAAAATTTCCCTCACCCATAGTTACCATGTTTCAGTATGCATTAGGTGCCTCTGCGCTTGAGGCCTATTGGAAAAGTGTTGCTTGACCAGGTCAAGGCCTATTCATCGGTGAACCATTGGCAAAACCTTTCGCTCCGCATATAGAAGAAGTAAGTCCGAAACAGTTTATGTTGAAATTCTTTTCGCCACGTACGGGGCGTTTAAGGATCGAACAATCATTTTCTGCTGCTGGACCTTTTAGCCCATTTATGCAACAAAAAACCATTAGCCGCGGTGAAAATCAATTTCACTTTAAATTTAATGAAAAAACAGACGGCTACCTAAATATACAATGGCACTGACAAGCTATCAGAAAACCCTAAACCTGCTCTAAACTTTTTATAAAACAACCGCCTAACGAGACGATCATTTTATTTAATACAACACATTGTTTCCAATAGTTTATTCTTTGCAATTAAAAATTATTTTTTATATAAAAAATACTTGATTTGCCCACAATGGAGACTATAATGCGTGCAATTTGTTTATCCATAAAATTATTGATGAGGAGGTCATCATGAGAAGTATAAAGAACTTTTTCGCTCCAGCTGATTTAGTCAATATTCATATTCCTGAAACGTAGCGTCATTTAAAGGAGCATTCGCATGCCTAAACTCGCATCTTCACTTCAGCAGCATAATCAATCTGAAGTTCTGTTCGACACTCATCCCGAAATTAGTCTTAATTTTGAACATGTTCAAGATACCCTGAAAAATGGCTATCAACGCCCTTTTTTACTAGTGGACAGCGATATTGTCCGACATAAGTCCCGACGTTTTATTACCGTCATGCCCCGGGTTCATCCACATTATGCTGTCAAAGCAAATCCTGATGAGCGTGTACTTAATACTTTGATCGATGAAGGCGTTGGATTTGAAATCGCCTCTATTGCCGAGCTGGACTTGCTACTTAAGTTAGGCGTACCGGCTGCTGAAATATTTTATAGTAATCCGATGAAATCCCGTGCTTACATAGAATATGCTGCTGCCAAAGGGGTTGAATGGTATGTGCTCGATAGCATTGAGGAACTACGAAAAATTGTCAGCGTCAGGCCGGATGCCAAAATGTACTTGCGTATTGATACACCGAATATTGGCAGTGACTGGCCGTTAGCTGGAAAATTTGGCACGCATCTTGCCGATATTAATGAGATTATTCATGAAGCTGTGAGACTCAAAGCAGATCTGGCCGGCGTCACTTTCCATGTCGGTTCTCAATGCCGTAATCCACAAAATTGGCGCGTTGGTATCGAACGTGCAAAGAAAGTCTTTGCTGAAATGCGATGTGTCGGCTTGAACCCCCGATTGCTGAATGTTGGTGGAGGCTATCCAGTTCGACATGTCAAACCCATTCCTTCAATCGAAATCATCGCAGAAGTTATCAACGAAGCCATTGCTGATTTACCGGAAAGCATCCGCATTATGGCAGAACCAGGCCGTTACCTAGTATCTGATTCAGCTTATTTTGTATGTCGCGTCGTGGGTACCGCAACCCGTAATGGAAAACGATGGATGTATTGGGATGCAGGTATGTTTGGCGGTGTCATAGAAATGACTGAAGGATTGCGTTATGAAATCCTAACAGACCGAAAAGGCAATAACATCCCTTGGTCAATTGCAGGCCCCACTTGTGATTCAGTTGATATCTTGATGCATGAGTTGATGCTACCAAATAATATACAGGAAGGAGATTTCATTTATATACCGAACGCAGGTGCTTACACTACCGCATACGCAAGTAATTTCAATGGATTTCCTTTACCTGATGTGAAAGTGATCTGAACAATCCGCGATCACTCATACCTACAGCAATAATCCTAATAAATGGTGAAATGGCACTTGATGCATAGTTTCACCATTTATATTGGTCATATCATCTATTAAGAGCAGAGATCAATCCTGAAGGATGTTTGAGTCATACTTTACGCTCAAGAATGACAAAATGATATTCGATTTGCGCATCATTCACTGATATATGTTTATCGCGCTGTATTTCTTCCCAGTTGTTGCGATTAAATTCCGGAAAAACTACATCACCTTCAAAATCACTCTGAATTTCAGTAATATACATTCTTTGACAAATATCCAGCGTTTGCCGGTACAGTTTCTCACCACCAATAATAAAGCTTTCCTTATTGATCGTACTGCTTTCTTCGCATATCAACAAGGCATCTTGAAGAGAATTCACTACAGTTGCTCCCGGCACGTCATAGCCTGATTGTCGGGTAATAATAATATTCTCTCGTCCGGGTAACGGTCTACCGATAGACTCATAGGTTTTTCTTCCCATCACAATGGTTTGACCCATTGTCAGGAACTTAAAGTGCTTAAGATCAGCCGGTAAATGCCAGGGCAATTGATTATTTCCGCCAATAACTCGATTCTTAGCCATAGCCACCAGGATAGAAAGACGCATTGAAATCATACGGCTACAGGTGCTTTGATTAATGGATGAGGATCATAGCCCTCCAAGACAAAATCCTCATATTCAAACTCGGAAATTGTTCGTATTATCGGATTTAATCTCATTACGGGCAATGACCGTGGCTCACGCGATAACTGCTCGCGCGCGTGTTCCAAATGATTCAGATAAAGATGCGCATCGCCTAACGTATGAACGAACTCCCCTATCCCGAGATTACTAACCTGCGCAATCATCATTGTTAGCAAGGCGTACGAAGCAATATTAAATGGCACGCCCAAGAAAATATCCGCACTTCGCTGATAGAGCTGACACGATAACTTATTATCGGCGACATAGAATTGAAAAAGAGCGTGACATGGAGGCAATCGCATTCTGTGCAATTCACCTACATTCCACGAAGAAACCAGCATTCGACGCGAATCAGGTGTATCTATAATCTGTTTAATTACCTGCTGAAGCTGATCAATTTCCTGTCCGTCTGCACTCATCCAGGAACGCCATTGTTGACCGTAAATAGGACCCAGATTGCCATTTACGTCAGCCCACTCATCCCAAATTGAAACACCATATTTATGTAGATAACGTACATTGGTATCACCCCGAATAAACCATAACAGCTCATGAATGATTGACTTTAAATGACATTTCTTGGTTGTAACTAACGGGAAACCATCATTTAGATTAAAACGCATTTGATGACCAAAAATCGATAATGTACCAATACCCGTTCGATCTGTTTTTTGAAAACCGTAATCAATAACATGTTGCATTAATTCGAGATATTGACGCATTCTTATTTAAAATCCCCTATTCATGTTTTTTTAATCTATCTGCAACGGGCTATCCCTGCCACAGCATACATAACACGTATATAATAGCAATATTATCTGCAATCGTTCTTTTTGTAATGACTCCCGACATCGCTACACAGAAAATAATATTTCACAGGAAAGCTTTCAATGCTGGCATCCCTTTTCCAGAATATATCATCTATTGATCAATCAATTAAAACACCTCATATTCTCGTAGTACTTCCTAAGTTAGACAAGTTACCCAAGAAATATAGTATTCCCGGTGAAGAGCCTCTGAATAAATTACTATTGCGGCGCAATATGGAATTAACAGAGCTTAGCGAAACTCCCGTGAGTGCAAATCTCCAGAATGGTGAATTATGTAGTTGGGTAATGCTTGATACTGACAAACCCATTTTTGAACAACAAACGCGCCTACGCAAGGCAATAAAATTTCTGCTTCTAGAAAATCCGGATGAAATACATATTGCTGTTTATGGCACCCTGCAGCAAAAAAGAAACTTTGCTGAACTGGCTGTTTACACAGTTTGGATCAATGGAGCTGTATTGCCGATGCGCAAAAGTAAACCGATCAGGAAACCGCTGATTAAGATGTTTCTATATGGCTATCAAGATGCTAATAATTTTTCCTTGCAACGTGCATTAGCAGAAGGAAATTTATTAGCGCGCGGATTAACTGCTCTTCCTGCAAATGAATTAATGCCTAAGACTTATCGACAACAGATCAAGAAACTGGCTGAAAATGAGGGATGGAAGTATCAAGAATTTGATTTTAATAAATTGAAAGAAATGGGAGCAGGCGCTTTTATTGCGGTTGCACAAGGAAGCGACACAGAAGATGCTGCTATTGTACATTTACAGCATAATTGCAAGCCTGGCTCCCAAAATAAAAAAATTGCGATTGTGGGCAAAGGTATTTGCTTCGATACTGGTGGTTACAATATAAAACCAGCTCGCTATATGCAGGGCATGCACGAAGATATGAATGGCTCTGCTGTTGCTTTAGGTATTCTTCTTGCAGCCACACGCGCCGAAATACCTGTCACAATTGATTGTTGGCTTGCCATTGCACAAAACCATATCAGCCCGCGTGCCTATAAGCAAAACGATATTATTTCAGCATTAAACGGATTATCGATTGAAATCGTACACACTGACGCTGAAGGTCGAATGGTTTTGGCAGATACATTGACTTTAGCAAGTCAACAAAAACCTGATCTGATCATTGACTTTGCCACTTTAACAGGCAGTATGAAAACAGCTTTGGGATCCCGATATAGCGGAATTTTCAGCAATCAAGATGATTTATGCCAGAAAGCTATTGTCGCAGGAACGAAAAGTGGAGAACGTGTTTGTGTTTTTCCGATGGATACAGATTATGAAGAAAGTCTTGAAAGCGATATCGCCGATATCAAACAATGTCAGTTAGACGGGGATTTCGATCATATACTTGCTGCATGTTTTTTAAAACGATTCATACAGAACACGCCATGGTTACACGTGGATTTATCCGCGAGCAATCACAAAGGGGGGTTAGGTGCGGTTAACAGTGAGATTACAGGATTTGGTGTTAATTGGGCTATTGAATTTCTTAAAAATATTGAATAGCATTTATTACAAATGCTTACAAGGTTACATGCTGCCTTGGCACAGATTAGCCTCTTAGCATGACCAGCTTCTGACCTATGGACAAATTTTCATCGCTATTATTCCAGTGTTTAATTTGATCAACTGTTGTGCGATAACGCTTTGCAATTTCATATAGGGTATCGCCTTTTTTCACCACATAAACAACAGATTGATTACGTTGTGTTGGTATCTTCCAGGATGATCGAGCGATTTGATTTCCTGCCACAATTTGAGGCACCAATATTTTTTGACCTAGTGTAAGATTTTTGTTTCGAGCAATCCCATTGATTGTTTGGAGCTGTTTTACAGTAGTCTCATGCCGAGTAGCGATCTCATTAATTTTCTCTCCTTTCTTGACTCGATAAAATTGCCATGAAATTCTAGGATCATGATAAGTTTCCAGATTTCTAACAAATATCTCTTTCTTTTCTCTTGGTATCAATAAAGTACGAGGCTCATTACTGACTTTAATAACGTAACGATTATAAGCCGGATTTAGCGCTGTGAATTCAACCTCGGAAATATTAGCAAGGCGTGTAACGAGCGGAATATCGATGTGTTCATGAATCTTTACAGTATCAAAGTACGGGCGATTTGGTATCGACCGTAGCTGTATACCATATTTTTTAGCATTGGCAACGATATCTTTTATGGCCAAAATCTTGTAAACATAATGCTTAACCTCAACCGGCAAATTCACATCATAAAAATTAACGGTCCTTCCTTTATGGATGTGCTTTGCCAGAATTTTGCTTACAGCACCTTCACCCAGATTGTAAGCCGCTAACGCCAGCTTCCAATTATCGAATTTTAGATAAAGATATTGAAGATAATCAAGAGCCGCTTGAGTTGATGCCACAATGTCGCGCCGATCATCATGCCAGACATTTTGTTCCAAGCCCAGGATTCGCCCTGTTTCCGGAATAAATTGCCACAGCCCTGCTGTTTGGCTATTTGATTTTATCAAAGGATCATAAGCGCTTTCTATTATCGGCAGCAATGCTATTTCCATCGGCATTCCACGACGCTCAACTTCCTCCATTATATAAAACAAATAACGTTCACCGTTTGCGACAATGCTGTTAAATGCGTGGGGATTCTGTATATAATTGAGCGCAATCTTGCGAATTGCTTTATTATTCGGAGAAGGTGGGAGGGCTAATGCAAACCCGTTACGAATACGTTCCCACAAATTTGAACTATGCTGAGCTTTGTCGTGCAATAATCGATCTGCAAATGCATTAAACGATAAAAAAGAACACGCAGCGGAAATCAGTAAGAATAATATAGCAAAAATGACATTTCTTTTTATAATCATCTATATATACTTTTATATACCTATATCGCCTGACAGGATATATAAAAATTGACTATTTGCAAACTGTTTTTTTCATACTGCCATATTGCAATATATATATATACCATTACATATCATAATGTTAGACGATTATCTTTATATCAATAATTAATAATCATTCTCGAAAATTTAACTGCCCCGATAGCTCTCCTATAGGAATCATAGACTTAGACATCCATCCTTTTTTGCGATGATCCACGATAATGTTTGTAAAAATGCCACCACGCACATAAAAACGCGCTATCAATCGGATATATCTCGGTTTCAAAACTGCGATGAGGTCATCAAGAATTAAGTTTGTCACCGCTTCATGAAATACACCATCATTCCGGTATGACCAGATATACAATTTTAAGCTTTTAAGTTCAATGCATTTTTTATCCGGAACATAATCCAGAATCAGAGTCGCAAAATCTGGCTGTCCTGTTTTGGGACACAAACAAGTAAATTCAGGAATTTCCATATGAATGTGATAATCCCGATTAATAAATGGATTTGGAAATGTTTCAAGGTTTTTCTCAGGTTTACTGGCCATTCTTCATACTCATAGATAAATTAATTCAGTTACAATAAATGTTCATTGCCTGATGCGCTTTATCTATTATAACTGCCTTATCTCATAAACTGAAAAATTGCGCCTCGCCTATATCAAGTTAGCCGGCTTCAAGTCTTTTGCAGAACCAACTACCGTTCCAATTTCCCATGATCTAGTAGGTATTGTTGGCCCGAATGGCTGCGGAAAATCAAACGTCATCGATGCGGTACGGTGGGTTTTGGGAGAATCAAAAGCTTCAGCCCTAAGGGGAGATTCGATGCAAGATGTTATATTCTCAGGATCGGAGAATCGAAAAGCAATTGGGCGTGCCAGTGTTGAAATTGTATTTGATAATCACTTAAACAAAATTACTGGCCAATGGTCCAGCTATACCGAAATTGCAATAAAACGTGTTCTCCACCGAAATGGTATTTCAAGTTATTTCATTAACAACCTTCAAGTTAGGCGACGTGATATTTCTGATCTTTTCTTAGGTACCGGTGTTGGTAGTCATGGCTATGCCATCATTGAACAAGGCATGATCTCACGGATCATTGAAGCAAAGCCACTGGAATTAAAAAATTTTCTAGAAGAAGCTGCCGGAATCTCTCAGTATCGAGAAAGAAGACACGATACTTCGTTGCGTCTGACTGAAACCCGAAAAAATCTAATACGCTTAGAAGATATTCATCAGGAATTAGAAACTCAGTTGCAACGCCTGGAAACACAAGCGAATACTGCCATGCAATACCAATTGCTGCAAGATGCAGCGCATAAATCTCAATCTTTGCTGTGGTTACAGCGTAGAGCAGACGCTATGCATCAACGCGATGCTGCAAAAAAAGAAATTCAAAAACTTGAAGCGGAATTGGACATCACACTTTCGACTCAACACAATGCAGAAAAAGATTACGAGAATACTCGCAAGAAAGAACAGGCTATCAATGAACAATTGCTTCAAATACAAGGGCAATTATATTCTGCCGATGCTGAAATAGGACGCCTGCAACAAGAAATTACCTATTTGAGAAACACACAAGATCGCTTAACACAGCAAATTCAGCGAACCGATGCCCAGCTCCAAGAAAACCATCAATTAAAAGAAACAAGGTTAGAAAATCTTCGGCACTGGCGACAAGAAAAAGCAGATGCTAAGTTATCTCATCAATGCAACATCATTGTTTATAAAGAGGAAAACAATAAACTTCCTGCTGTTGAAACTGAATTCTTCAATCATCAAAAAAAACTAAACGCATACCGAGACAACCTTTTAATTCTTGAACAAACCAATCAACTTGAAGAAAATCATCTTTCACATGCAGAAAAAAATATTCAACAGCTAGAAACTCGATTTGCGCGCTTATCCAATGAACAGAATGAATTAATCTCGATTGAACCCTCCATGTTAATGGAATTACAGTCAGAAATTGCACACATCGAACGTGCATTAAAAGATGGAACTCTGAAGTGTAAAAGTTTAGAAAATCACCTGTCAGATGCAGCCATAAATAAACAACACATTATCGACAATATTCAAGCACTGCAACATGCATTATCTCAGGCCATCGCCCGCTTTTCCGCACTGGATGACCTGCAGAAAAAACTTAATAATAATCAGGATCTCAATACATGGCTCAGTAAGCATAAATTGGATCTGTTACCCCGTTTATGGCAGAAAATACATATCACACCAGAATGGGAAAACGCTTTGGAAGCTGTATTACGCGAACGACTCAACGGTATCGAATCCGAGCAACTAGATCATGTTTTAAACTGGATCGATGACGCACCAAACTTAAAATGGACAATTTTTGATAAGAACCAACCCAATTTATCGGATGCGGCATCACAATCGGCAACTCATAACCTTGTAAACTGTAGGAAATTGCTTGTTTTCCTCACGGTTGCTCAACCTGAAATCAGACAGGTCTTAGAAAATTGGCTACACCCGGTTTATGTCACAGAAGACACGAAAGAAGGTCTTATTAAGCGTGCAGCTTTAAAACCGGATGAAATAATTGTAACTCGCCAAGGACATATCATTACTCATAATAGCTTTACCTTTTATGCGCCTGATTCGGATTTGCACGGTGTATTGTCTAGACAGCAAGAGCTCATACAAATACAAACAGAAATTGCTCAACACGAATCATCTTTGCAGAAGCAGCGCATTTTATTATCAGAAGCAGAGCAACAGCATATAGAACTGGCAAATATTCTCCGAACGGTTAACGAGAATAACAAACAATTTCAGGAACAATGGCACAAACAACAGCTTGAAGTCGTTAAACTAACTCAGGTTAACGAACGTACGACACATCGTAATGAGCAAATTAATTTCGAATTAACCGAGATCAGGCGAGCACTGGATCATGAGATATCACTACAGAAATCTGCGAAAACAAGATTTGAAAATAATTTGATACAAATCGAAACACTCAAAAATGATGAGAAACAAGCTCAATCCACTTGGGAAGCAACCAATCATGCACTTATAAATTTACGCCAAAAAATATTGCAATCCGCACAAGAAGTACAAGAAGCTGCTTTTCATGTAAAAACTTGCCAGAATAAAATCATTGAGATTGAAATTCACATTCAAGCCATTGAAGCAGATCTTCAAAAGCTCACGGAAAATCATATTAACTTGGTCGGGGAAAAAGAAAAATTAGATGCGAACCGAATCAATACTCTGTTGCAAGATGCTCAGGCACAACGCAAATTAATCGAACAAGCCGCATTACAGGTTCGCCACGAAGCGAGTAATATCGTAAAAGAATTACAGGAAATAGAAAATATTCGCATGACATCGGAACAAAAATCTTACTCATTGCGTGAAACCATAAGTAAGTTCCAACTCAAGGAACAAGCGGCGGCAATTACAATGAGCCAATTTGATACACTAATCAATGAGGCAGACATTGAAGTGGAATTGCTGTTACCACTCCTTAATAAAAAAAATACGACAGCATTACAATCCGAGATTGATCAGATCAATACAAAAATTGCAGAGCTCGGTCCCGTCAATCTCGGGGCATTAAAGGAACTTGAAATTGCGCGCGCACGAGGATCCAATTTGCTGATACAGTTACATGATATCGGCGCGGCCATTGCTACGTTGGACAATGCCATTCAACAGATTGATCGCGAGACCCAAAGCCGCCTGAACGACACTTTCTATCTAATAAACAAATATCTGGATGAAATTTTTCCAGTTATTTTTACAGGGGGAAGAGCTCGGCTTGAATTTTGTGACAATAAAATTCTCGATTCAGGCTTACTGTTGATGGCGCAACCGCCAGGGAAAAAAAACAGTTCTATACATTTATTATCCGGTGGAGAAAAAGCGCTCACTGCATTAGCATTGATTTTTTCATTATTCCGATTAAATCCGGCTCCATTCTGCTTATTGGATGAAGTCGATGCCCCCCTTGATGACAACAATACCAAGCGATTTTGCGAAATAGTCAAAAACATGACCCAACATACCCAATTTTTATTTATCAGCCATAACAAAATAACCATGGAGATGGCACAGCGACTAATTGGCGTTACAATGCAAGAACAAGGTGTATCAAGAATAGTAACCGTCGATCTCGCTGATGCAATTACTATGGGAAAACGCGACAAGCAGGCCGCAATCCAGTGATTGTAGTAAGTCGTACAAAACTGACATAATCTGCTGTCCCCAACAGCAACTTTAAGAAATAGCAAGGAGGTAATATGGAGATTCTTAGCATGAGTGACTTGCAGATAAGTTTGATCATTATCGGCATCATAATTATCGTTGCAGTTGCCATTTTTAACTGGCTGCAACAACTGCGTTATCGTCGAGAAGTACAAGCGGCATTTGAGCATAAACATGATGATATCCTCTTGGACGCACATCATTCTGACGAACCTTTTCAACGTATTGAACCGAAGTTTAATAAAAAAATATCGGATGTAACGCTTGATACTTTGACTCCAGCTGATGATCAAGTTGATTTACCAACGGTTGAATCAAAGAAAACATCAGTTACATCAGCCGCACATCCAACCATCAATATTCCCCAAACAAGCACCTCTATAAATTCCGCAACAACCTCACCGCTGCTTGACTATGATAGTAATACTAATTACATCGTCAATATTCGATCAGGCTCAGTTATTGCCAATACTCACATTGCCAAGCTGTTACAAAGAAAATTTGACTTTGGAAAACCGGTTTATTGGCTGGGACAACATGATAAAAATGAACCATGGGAAGAAATCTCCAATGAATCCAATGTGGACAGTGATGGTTACTGTCACTTGAAAGGCTGCTTGCAACTTGCCGACAGGGCTGGCCCTATCAGCGAGGTCAATTTATCCAAATTCAGGGATTTAGTTCTAGATTTTGCATCACAGGTAAATGCTTCTGCAGAATGTCCTGATATTGTGAGTGCACATGAGAAAGCCGTTATGCTCGATAAGTTTTGTGCTGAAGTCGATGTCATGATAGGCATTAATATCATTAGCAAAGACGACGGTGCATTTGTTGGTACTAAGATTCGGGCACTGGCGGAAGCTTCCGGATTCAGACTGGAAACAGATGGATTATTCAAATATCGCGACGATAGCAATAATATTCTGTTTACATTGAATAATTATGAATCATCTCCATTCCTACCTGAGAATATTAAATCATTAACTACACATGGCGTAACTTTTCTGTTGGATGTACCAAGAGTTGCCCATGGAGAAAGAGTATTTGATCAAATGACGCATTTGGCCAAGATTTTCTCCAATACCCTTGGTGGAATCGTAGTTGATGATAATCGAGTTCCGTTAAGCGATAGTGGATTGCAAAAAAGTAAACAGCAACTGCTGGAAATACAAACTTTAATGAAAAAGAATCATATCAACGCGGGTAGTCCTAGCGCCTTACGATTATTTGTATAACAAAAATTTTCACAAAAATACTAAAGATAAGTACTTTAGTCTCCGTAATCGCTACAAAGTCTGTTGATTATTTATAAAATAAACATTAAAAATATATTGTTATAAAATTCTTCTCGGCATGGATATTAAGATATTAATACAAATTATTGATAATTAATTAAAATTTATACTCAAAAAAACAAGAATAATTATGGATTGCTGTTTTGATCGGAAACCAGGGCACGATAACAGAATTTCAGACTTGGTTACTCAATAACCTTTTAATAGTTCAAAAATTTGTGCCCTATGGAAACAGAACTGAAATCTTTAGAAGAAAAAGTTTCATTACTTTTACGTATGTATCAAGATACCCGCGTAGAAAATAAGAAATTACAGAAAGAATTGGCGAATTCTCATCATCAATGTGAGGAATTAAATGAGAAAATACATGTTGCTGCTGACCGGCTTGAAGCGCTTTTATTGAATATTCCTGAAAATGAATAACTCCATTTTCAATGTAAATATTATCGGTCGTGAATTCAGTATCGCATGCACTGACAAAGAATGTGAAGAACTTCAACTCGCTGCCGTTTATCTGGGTAATAAAATACAAGATATCAAAACAGAAGGAAAAATTATCCATTCCGATCACATCGCGATTACTGCGATGTTAAAAATCACCCATGAATTGTTAATATTAAAAAGCATCACAAGTTTTGACATGGATGAATTTAAGCGTAGAATTATTATCCTAGAAAAGAAAGTTGATGAAGCAATAACAATGGAAGTTTAGAAATAAAATTAAGGTGTTAATCCCTGCGGTGTTTGTTAAGACTTATATTCTTTGAACCATTTTTAGAAAATGGTTGTGGATTTTAGTGATACTGTTGTGCGCGCCATTAATGGATGTGCCTGATGTATCCGTGAAGCAACCGCCTTGGACCTCATGGTTCAAGATGATGGTCTAACGGCATATGTGGGGAGCTTATTTCAGGACAAGAAATGTTTAGAAAATGTTTCTTGTTTTTTTAGTTGCAGTAGTCGCGACCCGCGTATTGCTTCAATCAAAAATCATACTACTTTTAGCGGTACACCTCATCACAAAAAGTGAGGTAATGGACGCCCACTACCCTAAACGGCATCGAAGTGCCAAAGTAGTGGTGCAATAAAGCCCACTAAATAAGAGAGGAGCGTCCGACATGAAGATTACAACGATAGGCATTGATTTGGCAAAAGAAGTATTTCAGATTCATGGCGTGGATATGTATGGTAAGGCGTTGCTGCGCAAGCAGTTGCGCCGTAGCGAGATGTCAAAGTTTTTTGCCAATCTGGAGCCTTGCCTGATTGGGATGGAAGCCTGCGGTAGTTCACACCATTGGGCGAGAAAGCTGTGCGAATTTGGGCACACCGTCAAGCTCATGTCACCCCAATTTGTCAAACCCTACGTCAAGACCAACAAGCATGATATGGCAGATGCGGAAGCGATCTGCGAAGCGGTAAGCCGACCCAACATGCGTTTTGTATCGATCAAGAATATTGAGCAACAAGCCATTTTGTCAGTGCATCGTGCCAGGCAAGGTTTCGTCAAAGCCAGAACCGCACAGGCAAATCAGATACGCGGCCTGCTTTCTGAATTTGGTATTGTTATCCCACAAGGGATCCGTTCGATTATCAATCGGGTGCCGGATATTCTGGAAGATGCTGGAAACGATTTACCAGGATCAATGCGTCATTTACTGAAACAGTTGAATGATCATCTCAAACAACTAAGTCGACAAATAGAAGAGTTGGAATTGCAGATCAAGCTGTGGCACAAGGAGAACGAAGCCAGTCAAAGATTGGAAGCTATTCCCGGTATTGGCCCGATTACGGCGAGCGCCATTGTTGCAACAGTTGGAAATGCCACAGAGTTCAAGAACGGCAAGCAACTTTCGGCATGGTTTGGATTGGTGCCAAAACAGTGCTCCAGTGGTGGCAAGCAGATATTACTCGGCATCAGTAAACGTGGCGACACTTATCTGCGCACTTTGCTGATTCACGGAGCAAGAGCAGTCATCCGTTTTGCTGAAAATAAGGAAGAACCAGAAAGCTGGTTGCGTAAACTGATAGCTCGACGCAACAAGAATATCGCTGCTGTTGCACTAGCGAATAAAAATGCTCGTATTATCTGGGCGTTGCTCGCCCAAGGCACAACATTCCACCATAATCGCGCTACGACATCAGTTGCTGCCGAGCATGATTATGGTGTTGCATAGAAATTTATTGATAGCACTGCAGCAGATTTAAGGAGAAAAATTTCAACCGATTGCACGGGCAATCATGACAATGATGGCGAAACTGGTCAGACCGTGAGTAGCTAAACCTAAACAGCACACAGTGCATAGAGCACGCTGAGGTGATAAGGCGCTACTCAGCAAATTCCATCAGGGGCAGGGGCAATGCGCCTCATACAAAGTCCGGATGTATGGCAGCAATCTTTACCTGCTCAAAATCATTGACTGAAAGCTTGGCAGAAAGTGGGCGTCCATGTATGTGCTGTCAAGAATGGAGTCCATTGGTTTAAGCAACAAGCAAATTTGCATAGTATTGCTGCGTAAATTGTGCTGGTGAAAAATAATCCAGCTTTTTCTGTTTTCTCTGCCGGTTATAGAATATTTCTATATATTCGGTAATCTCCTGGATGGCTTGTTGCCGTGTTTTGAATCTTCTATGATGCACCAGCTCGGTTTTAAGTATCCCCCAGAAGCTTTCCATCGGTGCATTATCATAGCAATCACCCTTACGACTCATGGAAGCAATCATGCCAAATTGTTGCAATACATTCTGGTAATCATGTGCACAGTATTGGCTGCCGCGGATGCCCTTCTAAATGTCAAGCAGCAATTTGGATACTATTGATAAGATTGTTGCGTTTTTTCAGAATGTAATAAACTTCTCGCGCAATATAGCGTTTAAGGCACCGCAGCGCCTCAAGTTTAGTGTGACCCTGAGTTAAACGCTTTTCAACATACTCTTTAGTTTTATTGTCCGTCCTTAGTCGTCCAATAGCGATAATATGCAGTGCACTATTAGCGGCTCTGTCACCGCCGCGATTCAATCTGTGTCTATTGACCTTGCCCGAGGAAGCAGGAATTGGATTTACACCGCATAATGCGGCAAAGCTAGCTTCGGATTTTAATCGATCCGGATTGTCTCCCGCGGTAATGAGTAATTGTGCAGCAGACTCATAACCAATGGCTTTACCTGCAATCAGATCGGGAGCAAGTTCATCAACTATGGCTGAGATCATGACATCCCGATCCGCAATCTCATCATGCAATTCCAGATATCGCCGTGCAAGAGATTTCAATGCGATTTTGTATGCAGTTGATATATTACGATACCCGCCCAGATCTGGCCGCCAAGTGACAAGAGTACGGATTAATTGCATGCGAGTCAGTGCACGGAGCGGTTCCCGAATCGACTCTGGTGCGGAAATAATATTCATTTGGATCATTTGGAGTGCGATACGTCTAGCTGCAATGGCAGTCTTCCTACATACCTTTAGAACTCGTAACGACTCCACCATGCCATCTCGTGTTTTAGGTGTGACGGTTCGTATTCCAGCAAATGCAGCATGGGCCGCATTTTCCGCATCGATTGTATCGTTCTTGCCGCGTCTGCGTCGATCCATTTTATCAGGTGAGGTAACTTCTAAAATTTCGACGTCAAACTGCTGCAGATACCTTAGCAAACCCGCACCATAAGTCCCAGTGCATTCTATTCCAATGCGCTTGACCTCACCAAAAGATTGCATCCAATTCATCAGCATTGATTTGTATCCTTGCCGTGTTGTGGAGAAAGAATTACTGGCAAGCACTCGATCGTAAGTATCGACTACGGCTGCGAAATGTATGTCTTTGTGGGTATCAACTCCTCCAACTATGCCATGATGATTGTCATCCATTCTCAGCTCCCTATTTTTGAATGATGTTATTGATAGGGATTCACCGAAACCGATTGCCGGGACAAGACAGTAATGAGATAAGCGATCAGGCCCTTCTTGGGTCACAGACAATGGCGAGGTGAAACCTCACCGATAGATATTGCCAAATAACCGACAGATCCAGGGAATGACACTATTGACGGTCTATCGCTCTGAGAGTCAGGAAACTTGGCAATTCTTACGGTACCAGAATTCCAATAATTACTCATTCAATAATTGAGTCAAATCATTATTGAAATCTGGTGCAAGTATTCTTACTATCGCTATGGTGAATCACTTTGCCCGGTTTACGAGTGATTAACGCCATGTTCAACGCACTGATCACCAGGCTTGCTGTCATGGTTTCACCGAAAGACCAGCCCACTACCTTACGGCTGAATACATCGATGACCACGGCCAGGTACAGGAACCCTGCCCAGGTAGGAATGTAAGTCATGTCCGCAACCCATAGTTGATTGATGCTAGCTGCCTTGAAATGGCGTTGCACTAAATCCGGTGCAGGGCGGTCACGCTTATTCCGATGAGTCGTGATCACAAAGCCTCGCCTGCGACTCACCCCTTTAATTCCAGCTTCACGCATCAACCTGCCTACGCGCTTATGATTGACCCTGACTCCACGATCGGCTAATTCAACGGTAATGCGGGGACGGCCATACGTACAATCGCTGGTACGGTATATGGCCATGATCTGCTCGATCAATCGACAGTTGGTAATGGCCCGTCGGCTGGGTGTGCGTTTTGCCCAGTCATAGTAACCGCTGTGCGATACACCGAGTGTCTCGCATAGAACACGAGCCGGAAATTGGGCCCGGTTTGCCTTGATTAATTGGTACACCTTCCCCATCAATCCTTGTTGTTTGCAAACCAGGCCGTAGCCTTTGCCAATATGTCACGCTCCATCTCCACACGCTTGAGCTTCTTACGCAATTCCAGCAGTTCCTGCCGTTCGTTGGCACTCAAGGAAGCAACACTCGATGTCGCAGCGAAAGCAATTGCCTGGCTTGATCTAATTGGTACACCTGCTGCTCGACACCAGGTTTGTATCGAAGTGTAGTGGCATCCAAATTCCTTGGATAATTGCTTGGGGCATTTGCCTAATGCTACCAATTCCACCATCTGCTGACGAAACTCCGGTGGGTAAGCAGGTTTGTAGTTTTGTGTCATCTTACTTCTCCTTTAAACAGAACATAATGTGTCCGTTCAAAGGGGGCAACTCCAATGTCCCATTTGAGAGTTATACGTCAACATCAGATGAAGGCGTCCATTCCATTGACCGCCGACCGAAATGATGGTGACATTTGTCGATAGCAACAAAGCGGAATCCGGGGTCGAGCCAATCTGCAATGAAATCTGGATTGCCCCGTCGAGCTACTACGAACACAAAGCGCGCGAGCGAGATCCCGATCGATTGCCTGACCGCATCAAGCGGGATATGAGACTAGAACTTGATATACAGCGGGTATGGAAAGACAATTTCCGAGTTTATGGTGCTCGCAAAGTATGGCGGCAGTTGCTGCGAGAAGGTATTGGTGTTGCTCGTTGTACGGTCGAGCGGTTAATGAAGAAGCTTGGAATACAAGGTGTTCGACGCGGCAAAAAGTGTTGGACAACCATTTCGGACGATTTGCTTGACCGGCCAACGGACAAGGTTAACCGGCAATTTGATGTAATGGAATGGACGCCCACTACCCTAAACGGCATCGAAGTGCCAAAGTAGTAGTGCAATAAAGCCCACTAAATAAGAGAGGAGCGTCCGACATGAAGATTACAACGATAGGCATTGATTTGGCAAAAGAAGTATTTCAGATTCATGGCGTGGATATGTATGGTAAGGCGTTGCTGCGCAAGCAGTTGCGCCGTAGCGAGATGTCAAAGTTTTTTGCCAATCTGGAGCCTTGCCTGATTGGGATGGAAGCCTGCGGTAGTTCACACCATTGGGCGAGAAAGCTGTGCGAATTTGGGCACACCGTCAAGCTCATGTCACCCCAATTTGTCAAACCCTACGTCAAGACCAACAAGCATGATATGGCAGATGCGGAAGCGATCTGCGAAGCGGTAAGCCGACCCAACATGCGTTTTGTATCGATCAAGAATATTGAGCAACAAGCCATTTTGTCAGTGCATCGTGCCAGGCAAGGTTTCGTCAAAGCCAGAACCGCACAGGCAAATCAGATACGCGGCCTGCTTTCTGAATTTGGTATTGTTATCCCACAAGGGATCCGTTCGATTATCAATCGGGTGCCGGATATTCTGGAAGATGCTGGAAACGATTTACCAGGATCAATGCGTCATTTACTGATGCCCTTCTAAATGTCAAGCTGCAATTTGTGCGCTATTGATTAAATTATTTCTCTTTCTCAAAGTGTAATATACCTCTCTTGCGATATAACGTTTAAGGCAACGAAGTGCTTCAAGTTTAGTGTGACCCTGAGTTAAACGCTTTTCAACATACTCTTTAGTTCTGGCGTCTATCCGCAATCGTCCTATAGCAATAATATGCAGCGCGCTGTTAGCCGCTCTATCACCCCCACGATTTAACCTGTGCCTATTGACCTTGCCTGATGAGGCAGGAATTGGATTGACACCACACAACGCCGCAAAGCTAGCTTCAGACTTTAAGCGTTCCGGATTGTCTCCTATGGTAATGAGTAGCTGTGCCGCAGATTCATATCCAATGGCTTTGCCTGTAATCAGTTCGGGGGCTAATTCATCAACAATGACGGAAATCATCACATCCAAATCTGCAATTTCGTCATGTAACTCCAAATATCGTCGTGCAAGCGATTTCAATGCAATTTTGTATGCAGTTGATATATCACGATACCCACTCATATCTGGTCGCCAGGCAGCAAGGGTACGGATTAATTGCATTCGAGTCATTGTGCGTAGTGATTCACGAATCGCTTCTGGCGCAGAGATAATATTCATTTGGATCATTTGTAGTGCGATACGGCGAGCTGCAATGGCGGTCTTCCTACACATCTTGAGAACCCGTAGCGATTCGACCATGCCATCACGCGTTTTAGGTGTGACGGTGCGTATACCAGCAAATGCTGCATGCGCCGCATTTTCCGCATCAATTGTGTCGTCTTTACCACGTTTGCGCCGAATTGTTTTATCTGGTGCAGTAACCTCTAAAATTTCGATATCAAATTGTTGTAAATATCTTAACAAGCCTACACCATAAGTCCCTGTGCATTCTATTCCAATGCGCTTGACCTCACCAAAAGATTGCATCCAATCCAACATTGATTTATAACCCTGTCGCGTCGTTGGGAAAGAATTACTGGAAAGTACTCGATCATAGGCATCGACTATAGCGACGAAATGAAGATCTTTGTGTGTATCGACTCCCCCAACAATGGTTTGATGATTGGATAATGATTGATTATTCATTTTCGTTCCCCATTTTGAATACAGTTATTGATAGGGATTCACCGAAACCGATTGTCAGGACAAGACAGTAAAGAGATAAGCGATCAGGCCCTTCTTGGGTCACAGACAAAGGCGAGGTGAAACCTCACCGTCAGATGTTGCCAAGTAACCGACAGATCCGAGGAATGACACAAATTGTGGTCGATCAGAGTGGGGGTCAGGAAACTTGGCAACCCTTACGGCACCAGAGCTCCAATAATTACTCATTCAATAATTGAGTCAACTCATTATTGAAATCTGGTGCATGTATTCTTACTATCCGAGTGAGCAATGAGTCCTTTGTCCGGATGTTTTTTCGCTGTTGCACGAAATAATGCCTGTATAACCAGGCTCCTGGTCATTCTCTCATTCATGGCATAGCCTACCAGTTCTCCATTAAACAGATCCTTTACGCCAGCCAAATACAGCCAACCTTCGTCTGTAGGGATGTAAGTGATGTCACTGACCCACACTTTATCAGGTGCGTTAACAGCAAATTCCCGGTTCAGAATATTGGGCGCAACCGGTAAATGATGTTTAGAATCGGTGGTCGCCTTGAATTTCAGTTTTTGCTTACAACGCAAGTTCAATTTCTTGCGCAATGTTCTAACGCGGTATGGCGTGGTTTGTACTCCGTGATCCGCCAAGTCATAATGCAAGCGCTCGGCATTGTAGGTCTCTCGTGTACGTTGGTGTGCGGCCAGTATTTCTATTTCCAGTCTTGTATTCTCCTGCTTACGTTTACAGACCGGGCGAGTCCTTTGGGCATGAAAGCCGCTCTCGGAAACATCAAATGCCCGGCACATGAGCGCAATCGGATATTTTTGTCGCATCGATTCAATCAGACCCTCTTTCACCACCAAATGTAACAACTAAGCTTCGCGAAATACGTCACACATTTTTTATAAAATCACGCTCCATCTTGACTTCTGCTAATTCACGTTTAACTCTGGATAGCTCTAACTCAAGTTCAAACAGCGGCTTCTGATGCTTGCCTACTGTAGTGAGCTCTCCTCGTTTGTCAGTATAAACCCAATTCTTTAGTGTCCCTTGGGGTAACGACAGCCGTTTTGCTGCTTCAACCAGAGTCAATCAACTTTCTTTAAAAACTTAACTGATTGCTCCCGAAATTCCTGACTATATTGGGTGCGGGGTAATTCCATTTTCACCCTCCATTTCATGTCTTCATTTTATGAAACTTCGGATTCCTTGAAAATCAGAATACTTCAACTTACTAATAGTTGTAATTGAAAATTGTATTTAAATGCCGCCGCAAAGATTCACTCGTTTGTTCGGAATATAATATTTGCAATTGCTCTCCATTCGCTGCAAAGAAAGCCAATGCAGCCGGACCGAACCCATGGTTATCTGCAAACCGTTTGCCTTCTGGCGTATTGATATCAGCTACGATAAATGCAACATGTTGCTCGAAATCATCTCTTACCGCATTCATGGCAGCCATGGTATCGGTGCTTTGAAGTATATTGCCGTCATGCACCAATACAACCGCGTTAGTCCCTTGACCTACGACTGATAGATCCTGTGAGAAACCTCGTGGAAGCAGGCTTACTGCAATAACGATAACCAACACTATGAATGAAAATGTAATCAGTTTGGGCCAAATATTTTTTGTATTCGATGCTGCATTATTCGTTGTGGGCATGTTTCCTTTTCTCTCTCGATCGTTAACAAAGTCGGCCAGCCAGACTCAAGTAGTTGCAGTGGCTCGGATAGCGCGGGGGTTCTTGTAATTCTGCGGAGAATAGCGAGATTCTGCAACAAAAAATCAAGAAAATGTGAACCGCAACCCCCATTAGCAAAAACCGCGGTTTGTGATGTCACCTTTTACATCTACAATCAATTTTCCTCATCCGCGAGAACTAAGAAGCGATTGAGCAGAAGCTTGGCGACACCGATGCTGATATATTTTCATATGCTATTTGCGGTTACAAACCTCAGAAGCAGCTGACGAAGAAATTCTTCTATACAACCGCTCCGTCATTTTCCAATGGCTTTTTCTCCGGCTTGAGTAGATCCTCGCGCTTGACTCCCAGAAGTACGATGATAGAACTGCCCACCATAATTGAAGAGTAAATGCCAAATAGTATGCCGATTGTCAGAGCTAACGAGAAATAATACAGCACTTCGCCGCCAAATATGAGCATTGCAATTACAACCATTTGGGTACTACCATGCGTGATGATTGTACGCGACATGGTTTGCGTGATCGCACCATCAATTACTTGTGTCACTGAAGCTTTGCGAAGCTTACGGAAATTTTCTCGAATACGATCAAAAATAACTACTGACTCGTTCACTGAGTAGCCCAATATGGCTAAAACTGCAGCTAGCACTGTCAATGAAAATTCCCATTGAAAAAAGGCAAAAAAACCGAGAATGATAATGACATCATGTAAATTTGCAATAATACCGGCTACACCAAATTTCCACTCAAATCGCACGGCCAGGTATGCCACGATACCTAACGAAACGAATAACAAGGCGAGAGCGCCATTCTCCAATAACTCCTGACCCACTTGCGGCCCAACAAATTCCACCCGCCTCATCTCAACCGAAGAATCAACTTCGCGCAGCGCATTTAAAACAATCTCGGATAATTGAGCACTGGAAAACTCTGGTTTAATAGGCAATCGTATTAAAACTTCTCTTGAGGTGCCAAAATTTTGTACACTTGCATCGGACATCTCGAGAGCTGTCAACACACCACGTATTTTTTCCAAGTCTGCGGTTTGACTATAGCCAACTTCAAGTACTGTTCCTCCTGTGAAATCCACGCCCAGGTTGAGCCCCTTTGTCGAGATAAAAAAGACCGAAAGAATAAACGTTGCGATTGATATAATTGCACCCACCCGCCTCCACTTCATGAAAGGAATGGTATGCTTAAATCTGAATAATTCCATGTTGTATCCTTAGTGATGGGTTATTGCTGTCTATTCTTTTTTACGTCGGCTGATTTACGTTTACTTTTAACCTTATCAATTGCTTTGGAAGTCGTTCCGACTTTAGCTGAGATTTTTGTTGAGCTTTCGTCCTGGACCATGACTGATGCTTGACTGACAATATCCGTTTTTACATCACTCACATCGATCTGTTCGCTGCGCTTAGGTTTTGTACTAATTGTGGTTTCAGTAACCTCATTCTCAGGGAAAAGATCGATTTCTCCGTTAACTAAAGAATCGTGCTTCGGTATCCAGACCACTCCGATAGGAACATTGTCAAGTTTGCGAAGATTTCCATACATAAAATTAACCATACCTCTAGACACAAAAATTGCCGTAAACACGGAAGTCAAAATACCCAAACACAGCACTACAGCAAAACCCTTAACCGGTCCCGAACCAAACGCAAATAAGGCAATGCCTGCAATCAAGGTGGTAATATTAGAATCCAGAATAGTGCCAAATGCACGTTCATACCCTGCGTGAATCGCCAGTTGCGGAGAGGCACCAGCCCGCAACTCATCTCTGATACGTTCATTAATCAGAACATTGGCATCGATCGCCATGCCTACTGTTAAAGCCAGCGCGGCCATTCCTGGCAAGGTCAGTGTTGCTTGCATGAGCGATAATAAACCTACCAGTAACAACAAGTTAAATCCCAGTGCAATAGAAGAAATAACGCCAAACGCTGTGTAATAGGCGATGATGAAAATGGCAACGGCGAGAAATCCATACAAGGTTGAATTAAATCCTCGAGCAATATTATCCGCACCCAAACTTGGGCCAACAGTGCGTTCCTCGATAATATCCATGGGTGCCGCTAATGCACCTGCACGTAATAATAGCGCAACATCCCGCGCCTCCAGGCTAGTCATGCGTCCACTGATCTGAACCCGACCACCGCCGATCTCCTCACGAATAACCGGTGCGGTTACGACTTCTGCTGTATTTTTTTCAATCAGCAGAATGGCCATTCTTCTACCGACATTCTCACGCGTTAATTGTTTAAAAATGCGCGATCCATTATTATCCAGGCTGATGTGTACCGCCGGTTGGTTATCCTTATCGAAACCCGGTTGCGCATCGGTAATGCGTTCACCAGTAAGCAAAACCTGTTTTTTAACGAGAATTGGACTACCGCCACGCTCCTGGTGCAGCTCTGTTCCAACCGGAACTCTGCCACGTAAGGCTGCATCAAGATCATGTTCGTCATCAACCATACGAACTTCCAGCGTAGCCGTCCGCCCCAAAATATCTTTTGCTTTAGCAGTATCTTGCACACCCGGCAATTGAACAATTACGCGATCTGCACCCGCTTTCTGAATGATAGGCTCGGCCACACCTAATTCATTGACACGATTACGCAGCGTAGTGATGTTCTGCATTACGGCAGAATCCTGCATACGTATCTGAACTTCCGGTTTGATGGCAGCAATGAGATGATATCGATTCTCGACATCTTCTGTACTTAATGCGAAATCCGCAAAATTTGATTTTAATTCCGCTTCTGCCTTTGAGCGTGACTCAACATCACGAAATTTTATCACCAGTTTTTTGGCTTGCTTCTCAAGACCGGTGTATGAAATCCTTTTCTCGCGCAATGTACTACGTATATCGATACTATAACGATCGAGTGACTTCTCAATCGCCCCTTCCATATCAACCGCAAGCATGAAATGCACTCCACCTCGCAAATCCAATCCCAGATACATTGGCAAGGCTCCCAGGTTTGTAAGCCATTGCGGAGAATTGGGAAGCAGGTTCAAAGCAATGATATACTCGTTGCCCAGCGCGGATTCAAGTAAATCTTTCGCTTTCATCTGCAAATCCGTGTCGGCGAAACGAACCTTAATGCTGCCTTCCTCAAGAATAATTCCATTCATCTCGAGATTGGCTTGTTTCAATGTATCTTCGACTCGTTGCAAAAGTGCGGTATCAGAGCTTGTAGAAATTCGTATAGGAGAAATCTGTATTGCTGGAGATTCGCCATAAAAATTCGGCAAAGTGTAAAGCAAGCCGAGTAGCAGTGAAACCGCAATAATCAGGTACTGCCAAAGTGCGTAGCGGTTCATGGGTATCAGTTAATTAAGTAAGAGTAAAAGACAAACAAAAGCAGGGATTAAATAGCTAACTCCCTTCTTGTCAAACGTAATTATTTCTTTTCGATATTTTTATCAGCTTCAGTGGTAATGACTTCTGCAGTTTCTTCAACAGCTTCAGCTCTATTACTTTCTGATGCAGCTGATTTTGCCATTTTTGATTTGGGCGCTTTACTTTTGGGTTCAATGCTCTTCAGCGTTCCTTTAGGCAATAAGGTTTGCACCGAGGATTTAAGTACCGTGACCTCCATAGCCGGAGCAATTTCGATAATAACGTAAGCTTCACTCACATTGAGTATTTGCCCCAAGATACCACCATTGGTAATAACTTCATCACCTCTTTGCAATTCTTCCACCATTTGCTTATGTTCTTTGGCACGCTTAGCTTGAGGACGAATGAGCAGAAAATAAAATAAAACAAGTATACCGATCATCGGTAATAAGGTGACCCAGCCTGCATCACTTTGCGCTGTTGAAGAAGCCGCTTGTGCAAATGCATCATTAATCAGCATCATGTTCTCCCTTTGTTAAAAGGGCACATATTAGCATGATGACCGCTTATGCCTGAAATTCTTGTGCATATTCTTCAAATCGCCGATTTTCAATCGCACTGCGAATCTCTGACATAAGATTATGATAATAAAATAAATTATGCACGGTATTCAAGTGCGCGCCGAGCATCTCATTGATACGTTGTAAATGGTGCAGATAGGCACGACTAAAATTTAGGCACGTATAGCATCCGCAGTGTTCATCGGGAGGTAATGTATCTAAGCGATAGCGACTGTTACGCAATTTGATGATGCCATTGCGTGTATACAACCAGCCATTGCGAGCATTGCGAGTTGGCAGCACGCAATCAAACATATCAACACCTTGAGCCACTGCATGAACAATATCAGCAGGCGTTCCAACACCCATCAAATAGCGCGGTTTATCAGTTGGCAGCAGCGGTGCAGTGTGTCTTAGAATACGTTGCATATCCACTTTGGGCTCACCGACAGATAATCCACCGATAGCGTAACCATCAAAACCGATCTGATTCAAACCTGCAAATGAATGTGTGCGTAGATGTTCGTACATGCCCCCTTGCACGATGCCAAACAACGCATTTGGATTTTCCCCGTGCGCTTGTTTGGAACGCTCTGCCCATCGCAGACTCAACTCCATCGATAGCTTAGCGGTAGCTTCATCTGCCGGGTAAGGCGTGCATTCATCAAAGATCATCACGATATCGGAATTTAAGATACGCTGGATTCGCATTGATTCTTCCGGAGACAAAAAGCAGTTATCGCCATTGACCGGCGATTTAAAATGAACGCCCTGCTCAGTAATTTTTCGCAACTTCCCCAGGCTATATACTTGGAATCCACCTGAGTCTGTTAATATCGGATTGTGCCAATCAATGAAATCATGTAGCCCGTGATGTACTTCGATTACCTCCAATCCAGGCCGCAACCATAGATGAAACGTATTCCCCAGAACGATCTGTGCATGAACTGCCCGCAACGCCGCAGGGGACATACTTTTGACCGCACCATAAGTTCCCACTGGCATAAAAACGGGTGTTTCGACTGTACCATGCGCCAAAGTCAATGTACCTCTACGGGCTGCCTTATCCGTAGAATGCAATTGAAATTTCATAACTCTCTCTCAATTAGCATAGCGTCTCCATAACTAAAAAAGCGATATTGCCCTTTAATCGCATGCTGATAAGCTTGCCGAATATTTTCCATACCGGCAAAAGCGGAAACCAACATAAGTAAAGTCGAACAAGGCAGGTGAAAATTGGTTAATAATCGATCAATCACTTGAAAGCGATATCCAGGAGTAATGAAAATCCGTGTATCACCATAGCCCGCAACTAACCCACCCTGATGAAGCGATGCGCAGGTTTCCAGTGCTCTCAGAGATGTCGTTCCAACCGCGAGGATCCGCCCCCCCGATATTTTAGCTTGCTTAATTGCATCAGCGGTGGATTGAGGGATGTGATAAGTCTCACGATGCATTATGTGATCGGCAATATTTTCCACACGGATCGGCTGAAATGTTCCCGCGCCCACATGTAAAGTGACATACGCAATAGTTACACCGATGGCTCGCAATTGTTCCAGCATATCAATATCAAAATGTAAACCGGCCGT